>JAGTVD010000414.1 GCA_018224505.1 Desulfatitalea sp.
GGAGGATAAAGGGATGTCGAGGCAAAAAGATGCCGCGTCTGGGCCGGAGTGACCGCCGGCAGGGCCAGGGGGGCGTACTCGCGAATATCATAGCCGTCCCGGGCGATACTTTCATACTCTTTGCCCCAGGAGTGCGCATCCTGGGGGATGAATGAACGTTCCAGAACCGTTTCCGTGTCGGTGTCGACGCGGCGGTACCCTCCATAGAGCACTTTGCGAATGGCATCTATCCGTGAAGTGGTTAAATAGTTGAGGAAATCGCCGCTCCAATATCCGTTGTTGCCTGGCGGGACCTTTTTGTCTGGCGCTGCACCCACTGGTTCGAAACGTTGTCTGGTCGAACTGTACGCATAGTACTTGAACGAGTCGAAATAACCGTAATAGTCGATCTCTTCTGGCTTGTAATTAGTGTCCAGAACGCCGTCCTCGTTCAGGTCGGAGGCATCATTGTATGCTTCATAGTACAATTTGTGGTCGCGGCCCATGACCAGCATGACTAATGGCGACGCGGTATTGGCCATAAATGAGGGGTAGGCTTCGTAATCGGACCTTGTGGGGCCCAGGGCACTGGCCGGCTGTGTATCGATTCCCGTTCCCAATAGGACCAGAAGAACGGTCATCAAGCCAATCCATCGATATGTCTGTTTCATTTGATTCACCTCTTTATTAGCACTTGCGATCGGTCGTTTGCGGCAATGGGAACACGTTACATGGCTGCGATTTCATGATGGTTGATCCCTGCGGCCTACAACCCACCGGGAACATTGATCAGTTTCCAATACTCGGCAAAAAGTCCGGCGAAGGTGTTCGACGGCCCGGTACTTTCGGACTCGATTCGGTAGACATTGGCAACCATCTGGGCACCAACACCTTCGGCCATGGCGCCAAATTCGGCTCCGCCCCCGAAAGGGTTCCGTGATGCCGCTTTGATGACCCTGACGCGGCTTTGCATGCCGAAATCGTTAGCAGGGTCGGTTTTCAGGAATTCAAGGTTGTGGTCATCCACTGCGGTATCATCCACTTTTTCCATTTGCAGTATTTGTAGCAGAAACGTTTCTGCCGGATCACTTTCACTGTTGGTATATTCGATGCCGGGCGCCGCTTCGTTTACGCCATCCACTATTTTTTCGCGATTATCCACGAGTTGGGAGAGGAGCTTGGCCGTACCAGAAACAGCCCCGTCGGCATTGTAAAAAGCGGTGCGGTAAAAACGATCATTACCGGACACCTGCATTTCCTTGTAAACGATGCTGGCGGCGAAGATGCAGACCGCTGACAGCACTACCAGTATCAGCGTGGCCACCACCAGTGCTGAACCAGATGCATTGTCCATATCGGGCAGACAAGATGCTTTAAGCATGGTTGGCTCCTTTAGATGATTTCCGGTATTAAATAGTTGAAACGGGTCTGTCGTTGCATCCCACCTTTTTCCGTCCACGTCACGGTCACCTGGACCGATTTGGTACGCGGCAAGGCGTCATTGGTGCGCACCTCATACGCGATGGTGTATCCCGACTCGGTGGTTATGGTGTGGTCCATCGCCTCGGTGTGAATCCCATCTGCAAGCCGCGTATCGTTGTACATGTGGGCATAGGGAAACAGATGCTCCACCTGGTTCGATGCCGTGATAGCCGCTGTCGTCAGTCGGCGTGCCGCGGCATTGGTGTTGGTGGTGTGCGTGGCCTGGGCCGCAAGTGCGAGCGCTACAATGGAAAAAACGGCCAGGGCGATCATAACTTCTATGAGGGAAAAGCCGGGTTGGTTGGCCGGTATTTCGTAAAACCTTTTTTCGATCCGTTTCATTGGATTAACTCCTATTAAGCAGCCTGATCATCGTGGGTTGAAGTTTCAGGGCCTCGATTCGATTTTCAATGAAGCTTGCTACATATTCCTGCTGTTGATCATTTCGACATATACGCGTCGCCTGAAATTGTCGTTCATTGGACCAATTAAACGGTCGCCTACCACGTAGGCTTCGGTGTTGATGAATTTGGGATCCGGCCTGTTGGTGCGTGCCAACACCCAGACCATGACTGCGCGGATGCGATCGGCAGTAACGTTAAAGCCCAAGGGCCCTCCTATATCTCTAAGGTCGATCACCCCGTCACCATTGGTGTCTTGGGCAATGGTGGCACCGACGTCACTGATGTCGATGGTACCATCGTTATCCACATCCAGCAGTGTGTCCAATCGCCCGTCGTTGTTCGCATCGACGGCCCAAACGATGTTGCCGTTCTGGCGTTCGAGACGGCCGTTGTCGTTCCTGTCGAATGCATAGGCAAAGCCGATGGCTTCAATGGCTTCGGCCAACAACTCTCGTCCGGCACCATAATCCAAACCGCGGGCCAGATCGTTGCGACCCGTATTTTCCCTGTCATAAAGCAGGTATGCGATATCCAACAATTCGCTCGGTTCACCGAGCAAAGCACTATCAAAACCAACTCTCAATGCCGGGAAGCCATTGGGATTGGGTGTCGCTACCGTTCCAGGGGCGGTCGCATTAAAACGCCGCACATCGAGAAACCCGACCGTGTTGGGCTTTGGCATTTGGCGGGACATGCCCGCTGCCCGCATTTCGCGTTCCATGAGAATTATGGACCCTCTCAAATTTTGCTGCATGACGGCCACCTGTGCCTGGGCCTGGCTGTTTTTCTGGATCCCTTCGTACAGAGCGTACATTGCCGCTACAGCGATGGTCGAAATGGCAACGCCAATCATCAGCTCAATGAGCGTGAAGCCGGCATGGCCAAAACGTCTAGACTGCGAATCGCGTCTTAATTGAGGGATAGACATCATTGTTCACCCGTTCCTGTTGAGTTAAAATGGATCAGTAGCGGACCCATTGATTGGTGCTATTGTTCCAGACCGATGTCGAGATAGCGCCCGAACCGGACGTTTGTATGCGGTAAATGTTCAAATTGTCCGCATTTGTGATGAACACCTGGCCGGCGGGGTTGCTCAGCCCTCGTCCAGTAAAAGTGATTGAATTGCTAAAGGCTTGCGCCCCGGCAGGGTCATTTGTAAACGTGACCCCGCCGCGATAGTTGCCCAGTGCAGTGGTGGTCGCTCCGAGTGTACGGCTATATTGGTCATTGGCCGAATCGAAGTTGATGTCACACGCATTGTTTTCCCGAATGGCCAGGGATTTGGCTTGATACAAGTCACCACCAACCTGGAAAACAGCGTTTTGAAGACTTTGCTGGTCGAGCCAGCGCAGCATGGCCGGGCCTGCAACTGCTCCCAATATGGCGAGAATGACGATGGCAATCATTAACTCTATGAGGGTGAAACCGGCTCTATTACCCTTTCTGAAGTTTACTGGCAGGGTGTTGTGAAATCGAAGGTCCTTCATTTGCGCCTCTCAAAAAATGAGTTTTTATGAATTCCATTCAGGTTGAAAGCAACGTGTATGCCATGTGTTCTGCATCGGTTGATGCGGAAATAACCAGGAAACGGCCATTGATACTTTTGATCCATGAAATCAATAGGTAGGGGCGAATTTAAAAATCAGGGAGTGCCCTGTGCGAAACTTGTGAAGGCTGCACAGCAGAACTTGGGGGAGATGATAACTGTTAAATTGTTTTAGAGTTGCGGGATGCCGATAGGGACAATAGGCATGGCCAATCGATATGGCAAAATCGTTTGTCTTATATATTCAGATGGTAAGGGGGCCAACCGGTCTGGCACGCGATTATGTGACACGGTTGCGTTTGGGGTGACATTTTTCAATGACCCTTGCGGCGCAGGGGGGATGGGGAAACCACACTTTGCCAAAATGTTGGTCAGGGATCTTTGGAGTAATCCGCTGTCTGGACATCGGCTGTCAGATGGGTGGATGGCGGTGCGCAGGAGAAAGAGCGATCTAAAACGGTTGCCATTTCCCAGATGACAACGCCAACGAGTAGACACCGTCAAACAATTGTTGGTGTCACTCGCTGACGTCTACGATGATCAATTGCGCGAGCCCTTAGTCGCGGTACTGCTTTAATATCAGTGCCGCATTGGTGCCGCCAAATCCGAACGAGTTGCTCATGGCGTACTCAACTTTGGCCTTGCGGGCCACGTTGGGCACGTAATCCAGATCACATTCGGGGTCCGGGTGGTCCAGGTTGATGGTCGGCGGCAGGATGCCATGCTGGAGCACGAGAACGGTGAAGACCGTCTCGATGCCGCCGGCACCACCCAAAAGATGGCCGGTCATCGATTTGGTGGAGCTAATGGGAATCTTGTACGCCTGGTCGCCGAACATCATTTTGATGGCCCGGGTTTCGTACAGGTCGTTGAGCGGGGTGGAAGTGCCGTGGGCGTTGATGTAATCGATCTGGTCCGGTCGGATGCCGGCGTCCGTGATGGCCGCCTGCATGCAGCGTGCCGCGCCTTCCCCGTCGGGTGGTGGTGAGGTCATGTGGTAGCCGTCGCCGCTCATGCCGTAACCGGCCATCTCGGCGTAGATTCTGGCGCCACGGGCCTGGGCATGTTCGAGGGACTCCAGGATCAACATGCCGCTGCCTTCGCCTACCACGAAACCGTCGCGGTCCCTGTCAAACGGGCGGGATGCCCGTTGGGGATCATCGTTGCGGGTGGACAGGGCTTTC
Source organism: Desulfatitalea sp. (assembly GCA_018224505.1). Taxonomy (GTDB): domain Bacteria; phylum Desulfobacterota; class Desulfobacteria; order Desulfobacterales; family Desulfosarcinaceae; genus Desulfatitalea. The sequence continues at coordinate 4,596 of JAGTVD010000414.1, forward strand.
ATGGAGCCGAAACCGGCAATGCAAGTGCGGGTGATCACCGATTCCACACCGCCGGTGATCATGGCATCGGCCTTGCCGTAGCGGATCAGGTCGAAGGCGTCGCCGATGGCGTGGGCGCCTGCGGCACAGGCGGTGGCCACCGAGGCGTTGGGGCCTTTGGCGCCGAACTGGATGGAGATCATGCCGGCGGCCATGTTGCCGATGAGCATGGGTATGAAAAAGGGGCTGACCCGTTTAGGACCGGCGGTGTCCACGGTTCGCGCCGTCACTTCCAGCATGTTCAGGCCGCCGAGGCCGCACCCGGTGAGCACGCCGATGCGCGGGCCGTTGCGCTCGTCAATGGTGAGCTTGGCATCTTCGACGGCCATGCGCGTGGCTGCGATGGCGTAGGCGATAAATGTCTCTGTCCGCTTGGCCTCTTTCTTGGGCATAAACTCTTCGGCGTTGAAGCCCTTGACTTCGGCGGCAATTCGGGTGCCGTAGCCCGTCGTGTCAAACCGGGTGATCTCACCCACGCCGGACTTGCCGGCCACCAGCGCCGACCAGGTGTCCTCAACGCCAATGCCCAAAGGCGTGACCAGACCGATTCCGGTTACTACTACCCGTTTTTCCAAAAGCACCTCCTTGTCACCACAACATCCGGATTGGAGCTAAGTAATTCAATTGTTTTGATAGCGCGTTTTGCGCGATGCGTTCGATCAGGCGAGTCTTGCACATGGGCCACGACTGGATCATCTAAAAAAAGGGGGCGCCAGCAAATGGTCATTGGCGCGCAGGCAGCATAAGGTCGTTGCCCGTTGTTGATCCCGGCGGGGGTGCCGGAGGCCGTTGGTCCCAACCGTTGGAACGGGCCCGAACGGCATACCATCCTGATTTGTTGGCCAGCATCCGCAACACGATTCGCCCCCAGGCGCTGTGGCGGGTGGAGGCACGACAAGGGGGGCGCCGGAGCCCCCCGGTCATGCCGTCAATTGCTATTCTGTTCCGCTGTGGCTCAGTGGGCCTTGATGTAGTCGAAGGCGTCCTGCACCGTTACCAGCTTTTCAGCATCTTCGTCCGAAATATCGATGTCAAACTCTTCTTCCATGGACATGATCAACTCCACAAGGTCCAGGGAGTCAGCACCCAGGTCATCCACGAAGGAGGCTTGGGGAACAACTTCTTCCATATCGACACTCAATTTCTCTGCAATGATTTTCTTCACTTTATCTTCAACAGACATCTACCTACTCCTTTCAAGAATTAATTCGCGCCCCATCGTGAATGGAAGGGGCCTTGAACCACAAGTTCCAACCATCAAACAGCAATGGCGGAATACCTTTGCTTTAAACGATAAACCTGCGCGGCACCGAGAAGTAATCGCCCTGGTGCAACGAATCACCTTTTCATCGGCGCTCACCTGCAGGCGATCACATCACCATTCCACCACTGACATGCAGTACCTGCCCGGTCAAATAGGCTGCCGCGCCCGAGGCCAGAAAGTGGACCACGCCAGCCACGTCCTCGGGGGTGCCCGAGCGGCCCAGGGGGATCGAAGCGAGCATTGCGGTCTTGACCTTTTCCGGCAGACCGGCGGTCATGTCGGTGTCGATGAAACCGGGTGCCACGGCATTTACCGTCACGCCCCGGGAGGCGTACTCTTTGGCGGCGGTCTTGGTCAGGCCGATCAGGCCGGCCTTGGCGGCCACGTAGTTGGCCTGGCCGATGTTACCGATGACGCCCACCACCGAGGCCATGTTGATGATTCTTCCGCCGTGCTGCTTGGCCATGATGCGGGCGGCGATCTGGGTGCACAAAAAAGGGCCTTTGAGGTTGACGGCCAGCACGGCATCCCAGTCGGCTTCTTTCATTCGGGCCATGAGAGCGTCCCTCAGGATGCCGGCATTGTTGACCAGCACATCGACCCGGCCGGCGGAGGCCACCACCTGATCGAAAAATTCCGCCACCTCGGCCTGTACCGCTACGTTGGCCCATAGGCCCACCGCTTCGGCACCGTTCTGGCGCACCAAGGCAATGGTCTCTTCCGCAGCCGCTTTTTCTCCATCCGGATCGGCCGGAGAAAAATAATTGAAGAAAATCCGGGTGCCGGGGGCGGCGAAGGCTTTGCAAATGGCCCGACCGATCCCCCGCGACCCGCCGGTCACCACTACCACGCGGTCGCTGTTTTCCGTCATCATTACCCCTTGATAGCTGCTGATGTTATCTTTTGAAAACGATATCGGCAATGCGGTCCATATCCGCCATCCAACCCGAGCGGGCGGCCAGCATCTCTTGATGACCGATGGCGGCCAGATGCTGGTTGGCGGCCTGGGCGTCCAACTCACCGCACATGGCGACCCGCAGCGCATTCTCGCCCACCAGGTGCGCCACATCGCCGGCAAACACCCGCGCCATGGCCTTGAACTTCTCCGCGTCGCTCGCCTTTTCCCGTTCAAGGCGTACGGCTTTGCGGGCCAGGGCCACCCCCACTTCGACGTACGTCATCATGTCCGCCAGATCGAACATAATCGCCTGCTGGCGGGTCAAGCGGTTGTTGTGGGCCAGGTCGATGGTCTGGTTCAGGGCGCGGGCGGCCAGCGCGTAAAACCGGCATCCGGCATCGGGCACATCGGCCGCCAGGGCGTCCATCTCGTCGGCCATCGCACCATAGAATTGTCCCTTGCTCTTGCGACTGGCCTTCCAGCGGAAGGTGCTGATGATGTTTTGCTGGATTTCGCTGGTGCCTTCGTAGATGCAGGTGATCTTCACATCGCGTTTGATCTTCTCCACCTCGAAATCCCGAATGTAGCCGTATCCACCCAGGGCCTGCATGCAGTCGTTGGCCGTGCGGTCGGCCGATTCGGTGGTGAAGTACTTACCGATGGAACCTTCCACCTGCAAATCCTCTTCGCTGCTGTCCAGCATGTGGGCCACCTGGTCGATATAAGCATCGGCGGCGGCCAGTCGTACCACATTGGGTACGATCAGTTTGTGGGTGTAACCCTGTTTTTTGGACAGGGGCGAACCGAATTGGATCCGTTGTCTGGCATAGGGCACGGCGATTTCCAGGGCTGCCAAACCGGCGCCCAGGGCCATGGAAGCCACCATCAGGCGGGTGTACCCGAACACCACATTGGCTTGTTTGAGCCCCTTGCCCGGCACGCCGCCGACCAGGTTCTCGATGGGTACGAACACATCGTCGAAGCTCAGGGGCGAGGTGTTGGAGGCGCGAATGCCGTGCTTTTCCTCGCCCTTTTGGGGCACAAACCCCTTCATGCCCTTCTCTACCACGAAAAAGGAAGGGCCTTCGGGTGTATGGGCCAGCACCGTCACGAGATCGGCATAGCCGCCGGTGGAGATGAATTGTTTGTTGCCGGTGATTTTGTAGCCGGTGAGGGTGCCGTTGGCATCCGTGACCGGTTCGGCCGTGGTTTTCAACGAGGCCAGGTTGCTGCCCGCCTCCGGTTCGGTCACGGCGTAGGCGACCAGCGTGTCGCCATCGGCAATGCGGGTGAGCCAGCGCTCTTTCTGTTCCGGGGTAGCGCCTACCAGTATGGGATCGGTGCCCAACTGGACGGCAAAAAAGCCGGTGGCGACGCCCAGGCAGATTTTGGCCATCTCCTCGGTAACTTTGCAGCAGTCCCGGGCGCCACCGCCGGCGCCGCCATACGCCTCAGGAATGAACACCAGCTGCAAACCAATGCCCGGCCCCAGCATTTGCCGGATCGCCGGTTCAGGAAACACCTCATCCTTGTCCCAGGCCAGGATGTTTTCCTTGTTCAACAATTTCTTTCGCAGTTGGCGGACCGTGTCCACCACCATCTGCCGTGATTTGAGATCCAAACCGCGGTATGCGTCGGCACTCATCAATACGCTTCCTTATGTTTTTATATCATTTTGAAATAACGAACGTTTATTCCGTTTCGGTGACCGTGCGACCTTTGTAAACGCCGCACTTGGGGCAGGCGTGATGGGGCATCGTCGCTTCGCCGCATTCCGGGCAGGTGGACGGTGCGGGTACGTCGACTTTCTGGTGGGTGCGCCTCTTGTCCCGTCTTGACTTCGATATCTTGTGTTTTGGCAATGCCATGAGTAATCTCCCAACTGTTTGTATTTATTTGTAATATTTAGCTAATAACTCCCTTTCGAAAAACTGTGGCCTCTAGTAATTAAATTCAACCGGCTTGTCAAGGCTTTTGTCCGGCCTGCGTCTTTTCCAGCGCTTGTGCCGTCCGGATGGATGTGTTATAAATACCGGTTTCCGACGGACCCGCTTTATATTTTTTAAGCGGCTGAAAACATTGTGTTTGATATAGGACAGCGGGGCGGTTGGCGCGACGCTGGCCAGACGTCGGGAAAGTCGCTGTATTGAATCGTCTTGCCCGGTATCGAAACCCGATTGTAATTGACGACGCCTGCCGGCCGTCGAATTTGCTAGTTGTATTCTACTTATTGTCCGCTTGGCAAGTCAAATTTGACAGACCTTATATAAGGATGCACATCATGACCACCATCCGCACCCGTTTCGCACCTAGTCCCACTGGTTACCTGCACGTGGGTGGCGCCCGCACCGCCCTGTTCAACTGGTTGCATGCGCGTCACACAGGCGGCTGTTTTATTCTGCGTATCGAGGATACGGACCAGGCCCGTTCCACCGACGCCTCGGTGCAAGCCATATTCGAGGCCCTTGAATGGCTGGGCGTCGATTGGGACGAAGGGCCCTATTACCAGAGCCAGCGCCTGGCCCTCTACAACGAACACATCGAACGGCTGGTGGCCGACGGCCACGCCTACTACTGCACCTGTACCCCCGAGGCGATCGAGGCCATGCGCGAAAAGGCCCGCGCCACCGGTGCCAAGCCACGCTACGACGGCACCTGTCGCGACAGAGGCCTGAAATCGGCGCCCGGCGCCGTGGTGCGCTTCCGGGCGCCTTATCTGGGGACTACCGTGGTGGCCGATCGGGTCAAGGGGGCTATCGTCTTTGCCAACGAAGAGCTGGATGATTTTGTCCTGCGCCGGGGTGACGGCATGCCCACTTACAACTTCGCCGCCGTGGTGGACGACGTGACCATGCGCATCACCACCATTATCCGTGGCGACGACCATGTGATGAACACCCCCAAACAGATCCTGCTTTACCAGGCGCTGGGCCACCCCCTGCCCGAATTCGCCCATGTGCCCATGGTGCTGGGCCACGACCGTACCCGCATGTCCAAACGCCACGGCGCCACCTCGGTCACCGCCTACCGTGACATGGGGCTGCTGCCCGACGCTTTCATCAATTTTCTGGCCCGCCTGGGGTGGTCCCACGGGGACCAGGAGTTTTTCACCCGGGCCGATCTGATCGACAAGTTCACCCTGGAGCGGGTGGGCAAATCGGCCGGCGTTTTCGACCCCGTCAAACTGACCGCCCTCAACGCCGATCACATCCAGGCCACCCGTCCCGAGTACCTGGCCCCCCATCTGCGGCCCTTTTTGGCGGCCCGGGGCTGGGACGCTGCGGACGACAACTACCTGCACGGGGTTATCGCCACCCTCCAGCCCCGCAGCAAAACCCTGGACGAGATGGCCCAGCAGGCCCATTTCTATTACACCGAGGCCATCGAACTGGACGAGAAGGCGGCGGCCAAGTTTCTCAAAGCCGATTCGCTGCCCCCCCTCCAGGCCCTGCGGGACCAGTTGGGCGAATTGGCGAATTTCGACGAAAAGGCACTGGAAGGGGTGTTCGTGAAGTTGATGGAGCAGTTCGAACTCAAGCTGGGCAAAATCGCTCAACCCGTGCGCGTGGCACTCACCGGCAACACCGTCAGCCCCGGCATTTTCGAAATCATGACCATTCTGGGTCGGGATCGCGTGGTGAACCGGTTGGGCCGGGCCATAGCCTACATCATGAACAAAACCCCTTGACTCCCGCGCCCATCTTCATTAATAACGGGTACACTTTTGCTGGGGGATCGTCTAGCGGTAGGACTACGGACTCTGACTCCGTCAACCCAGGTTCAAATCCTGGTCCCTCAGCCACTTTGAAATCAAGGGGTTGCAGCTTTTGGGCTGTGCCCCTTTTTTTTCGTGTGAGGGTCTGTGTGTGAATCTGTGTGTGAAAAATGCTCGAAACGCTCTTCCAGCACGGCCATCGCTTGGCGTTCCGATTCCCCAATCGAATGCAAATAGATCTCGGTCGTAGTCCGGTTTTCGTGACCAAGAAGGCGCTGGATCGAGCCGATGGGCACATTGGCCTGATCGAGCATCGAGGCCCCGAAGTGCCGAAGCGCATGGAAGCGGAAATATTGCACGCGCACCTTTTTGCATAGCGACTTCATGATGCCCGATCGCTCCCTGAAA
>JAGTVD010000415.1 GCA_018224505.1 Desulfatitalea sp.
CAGATGGCCGACGACCTGCTGGACTACACCCAGAATACCCAGGCCCTGGGCAAGCGGGCCGGCGCAGACCTGCTGGAAGGCAAACTCACCCTGCCGGTCATCCACGCCCTGGCCCAGGCCTCCGCCGACGAACGCTCCTGGATGGAAGCACTCATCGCGGCCCAATCCTTCACCCCTGAGCAGCTGTCACAATTCATCACCATCCTGGAAGCCCGTGGCGCCATCGCTTACACCCGGGACCGGGCCGCGCACCACATGGCCCGGGCCAAAACCATCCTGAACGGCTTTGCGCCCGGCCACGCCCGGTCGGTATTGATGGATATCGTCGATTACGCATGGGCCAGGGCGTCCTGATGTCCTTCTATTGAGTTTCATGCTGAAGGCGTCACTTTTTCGTGTTATAAGCGATTAATAACCCTTAATCACAACCTTTCTCCGGAGATCCAGACAATGCCCAACATATCCGCATGGAAACAATTCCTGCTGTTGATGGTGCTGCTCGTGGCGGCACCTGCGGCGGTACAGGCCCAACCCCCGCAACGGGGGGAGACCACCGTCCACGTCGTGGGCAGCAGTCGGGTGCGGGGCGGTGATGTGTCCGCGGCCCGCGAGGAGGCCATCAATGCCGCTCTGGTGGCGGCCGTCCACACGGTGGTGGCTGAAATGCTGCCGCCGGAAACCGTGGCGGGCAGCTTCCAGACCGTCAATGAAGCGGTATTTCAGCGCACCGATCGATTCGTGCGCGACTACAAGATGCTGGCCCAATCCACCGTGGCCGGCACTTACCGGGCCCTGGTGCAGGCCTCGGTTTCGACGGAGCGCATCAAGGAAGCCTTCAGAACGGCCGGCATCCGTCTGGAAGCCCGCCAATTCCCGCAAATTCTCTTTGCGCTGGCGGAAAGCCAGATCCACGATCTGGCACCCCGTTACTGGTGGGATGGCCGGACCGGCCGGGATGAAAGTGTGGCCGGTGCCGCCCTCGCCCAGGCATTTACAACGGAAGGGTACACCGTGGTACGGCCCGCCGGAAATACCGTGGCTACTGGCTACCCGCCTGAATTGCGCGGCACCGAAGCCGTGGCCCTGGGCCGCGAGCTCAAAGCCGAGGTGGTGGTGGTGGGCCTGGCCGCGGCCGAAGCGGCCGGACAGCCGGCCGGGCAGACATCTCCCGCCTATCGCGGCAGCGTGTCGGCAAGGGCCTATCGAGTGTCCGATGGTCAACTGATCGCCCAAACCCAGCGGGCCATATTGACGGCCGGCGACGACGCCCAGTCCGCCAGCCGCGACGCCCTGGACAAAGCCGCCGCCCTGGCCGCCGGGGATTTATCGGCCCAACTCGACACCGCCTGGTTCAAACAAATGGCCGCCGGCAACCGCATCGAGATCGTGGTGCACGGCATCACCGGCCAGATGGCCGGCTTTGTCCGCTTCCGGGGTGCCATCGGCAGCGTCTCAGGGGTGGAGCGGATGCAGATTCGCGAGATGACGGCGGACGCGGCCATCCTGAACGTTGATTACCAAGGGAACGCGCGCGCCCTGGCCGATGCGCTGTTGCTGCTCTCTTTTGATACCTTCAAGGTCACCGTCGCCCGGATTGAAGCCAATACCATCGACCTGCAACTGGTGCCGCGTTAGAAATGGGCACGGACGCGAACCATATAACCCGAATCAGGAAATAGCGCCGTGAGCCCCATGGCATCCCCTGTCAACATCCCCAACATGCTGACAATCCTGCGCATTCTTCTGACACCGGTGTTCATCATCCTGTTACTGCGCCACCTTTACTGGCAGGCCCTGGCGGTCTTTGCCGTTGCCGGCTTGAGCGATGCCCTGGACGGGTTCATCGCGCGCTATTTCAACCAGCGCACCGCCCTTGGCGCTTATCTGGATCCCATGGCGGACAAACTGCTGCTCGCATCGGCGTATATCTCCCTGGCCGTGTTGGCCGTGATACCCGCCTGGGTGTCGGTCATCGTCATCGCCCGGGATGTGATCATCACCTTGGGCATCGCCATTCTGACCGTCACCCAGAAAACCTACGAAGTACGCCCCACCATCGTGAGCAAGTGCACCACCGCCGCCCAGATCATACTGGTGTTGGTGGCGCTTTTCGATCCGGCCCGCATCCTGCTCACAGCCCTGCACCCGCCCCTGGTGTGGGCCACCGCCATCCTCACCACCGTTTCCGGCCTGCACTACATCTACATCGGCATGAATATCCTGCAGGAGCCGGGGAATCCCTGATCAGGTCAGAAACACCGTCTGCCCATGCCCCACATCCACCAATCGATCCAGCAACCCCTCCCGGGCCATCAATTCGCGTAACTGCATGGGTGGGAAATGGACCGGTTCGTCCCCCAGGCGGAAGGTGCCCCAATGGACCACCATCAGTTTTTTAGCCCCCAGTTGCTTGAAGGCCGTCATCGTCTCACTGGGATTCATGTGGCTGGGCGCCATAAACCAGCGCGGTTCATATGCCCCCAGATTGATAATAGCCAGATCGATATCGAACTGTTGCCCGATTTCGTGAAATCCGTCGAAGAAAGCGGTGTCTCCGGAAAGGTAGATGGTCTTTCCCCCGGCGGTCTCCAGGACATAAGAACCCCACAGGGACCGGTTGGGGCCGGTGATGGGGTTGCGCATGGTCCAGTGGTTGCAGGGCAGAAAGGTGATCCGCCGCCGGTCATCCGCATAGCTCTGGTACCAGTCCAACTGGCTCCGGTGGCGCATGCCCAGGCCGTTGAAAAGGCCATCGTAGCCCAGCGGGCTGACCACATGTGTCTGCGGGTCGAAGGTGGAAAGGGCCGGCCGACTGGCATGGTCGTAGTGGCCGTGGGTCACCAGAATATGGTCCACCCGGGGCATCTCCTTCACATCGAAGGCCAGGGGGGTATAGTCCTTGATGAACCAGAACAGGCTGTCGTCGAACACCGGATCCACGATCAGGTGGGTGTCGCCGTCCTTGATCAGCACCGAGGCGTGCTTGATGAAGGTCACCGACACGCCGTCGTGCTTTTTCAGTGTTTTCCAATCCACGCGCACCGGTGTCACCGGCTGTTCATCCAGGTGGGGGGTGAACTCATTTTCATTGAAAAGTTTCCAGTACAGCACCCGGCCCAGGTTGGCCCTGCGCCGCCTTTCCCCCAGGGGATTGAGAAACCGGCCGTTGGTGCCATGATGCAGCCGGTTGGCCACGATTTCCCGCAGGGTGGTATCCCGCAGGAGTTGATAGTGCAAACCGTCGTCAGTGCCGCCGATATCGGCCGCAAACGCCGCCGAAGACGGCAATAGATTCAAAAGGGCCGCGGATTTCAACCCGGTCACCATATGTTTCAAAAATTCTCTACGTTCCATGTCGCACCACGCTTTCGTTCCCTCTCGCTTCCTCCCGTCCGGACAATTCGACAATCAACATAACACCCATCGTTGCCGCGTCAATGTTTCCCTTGACAGCCCCCTGCGCCGATGCTAACAAGATCCCACTTACAGGCACGTAGCTCAGGGGGAGAGCGCTACCCTGACACGGTAGAAGTCCGCGGTTCAAATCCGCGCGTGCCTACCATCCGATTGAAAGGGTTGCGGTGCGGATCGTAACCCTTTTCTGTTTCAAGGAGCGCCCATGGAACGCACACCGTTTGGTTACCTCTGGTTGGGAATCGTCATGGCTCTGTGGATGGGGTCCGGATGCGCCAAACCGCCGCTGGTCACCCCCATCGACCCTGAAATCACCCCCGTGCCGGCCCATGAGTGGATGCGCCGGCAAAGCGGCGCCCATCAAACCGATGCCGGCCAGGTGTTTTTCGGTATCGGCCAGGCGGACGGCTTACGCAACGTCTCCTTGCTGCGCGCCACGGCCGACAACCAGGCCAGAACCGAAATGGCGCGCGTGTTGAACGCCTATGTGACATCCCTGGCCGAGGCAGCCGGTTTTGACAGGCAGACCGAGGCCGACCGGCAGTCCCTCAGCGTTCTGGCCCGCGCCGCCTTGCAGCAGGCCCGGGTCGTCGACCACTGGTACGACGCCCCCAGCGGCCTTTTTAAAACGTTGTGCTACCTGGACATGGGACAGTTCGAACAGGTCCTGAAATCCGAACGGCAGATCGATGCCCCCCTGCGGCAAAGGATGCTATCCCTGACCGGGCAGGTCCACCAGCGCCAGGCCATCCAACAGGGACCGTAGGCACCCGCACGTATATCGCTCTTGGGACCGGACGCTCAGAATATTTGGCGAAATGCCAAATGAAGTTGTTGTTCATTTGGCATTAGCGTTCAGACATTTGAAATACTCGGAAATGCGTGGGCACGACTTTGACGGAGCCCCGCTACCCCCACCCCAACCAATGGATCGCCACCAGCCCGGCACTCACCAGCAACACTGCCGCCCCCAGCACCGGATTCCAGGGGGTTGCGGCGTAACTCACCAGGCAGTGGAACCGGCCGTTGAAGCCCCGGCATTTCATGGCCAGGTGAACCCGACGGGCCCGTTCCGATGCCCGTACAAAGAGCATCCCCACCAGGTAGGCGTAGGTCTTGTAGGTGTGCAAACGGGTGGTGGGTCGAAAATTACGCATCTTGGCGGCCCGCAGCAACCGCTGGTATTCATGCGCGATCACGAACGAGTAGCGGTAGGCCAGCAAAAGAAGCTGGACCAGTTTGGGCGGCACCCCCAACCGGTGAAGGGTGTGGCCCAGGGTGGCCAGATGCATCGTGGCCACCAGCGCGGTAAAGGTCATTAGGATGGAGATGGTTTTCAAGGTGATCACCAGGCAGAGGCGGACCCCCTCCCGGCTGGCCGCCAGGGGGCCCCACGACAGCAGCGGCTCGCCGGCGTAGGTCAACGGAATAACCAGCCAGACCAGCAGCAACAGGCTACCGGCCGCCGCCAGGCGCTTGCACAGGGGCCTGACCGGCAACCGCGCCGCCAGCGCCAATACCACGGCAAACAGCAGGGCCAGGAGCAACGCGGCGACGCTATCGATCAACGCTGCGCTGAACGAAAAGACGGTGGCCGCCACCACCCGCAGGGCCGGATCAGTGCGATGAATTACCGATTGCCCTTCAGCGAACCGTTCTTCGATCATCGCCCCTCTTTTCGATGGTAACGCACATAGGTCGCCACCCCCACCAGCCCGAAAATATAGCCGATGCCGGCCACGATGTCCCGCCACGGAGCGTTTTGGGCGGCCAGGCGCGCCTCCAGGGGTCCGAGCCGAGTTTCCAGTGCCTGCAGGACGATCCGCTCGACGGTTTTCGCATCCAGGCATGGCCCGGCGACCCCATCCCCGTTGCCCACGGCATCATCCAACACACCGGTTTCAGCGCCGGATTCGGTTTGCGCCGCCGGACGGGCAGTGCCGTTGCCGGACGTGGCCGCCATCTCGCCCGCCCGCACAATCCAATGCCCCATGTGCCCCATGCCGGCCACAACCACCACCTTCAGGTCTCCGTTGACGGGAAAGTCGATGGGGAAGGAGAAGCGGCCCTCGTCATCGGTGGTGCCCGTGAGCCGTTTGACCGCCTGGTCGTCGTAAACCTCGATGGTGCCGCCACGCACCGGGCTGCCGCCACCGAAGCTGCTTTCCGTATGAATGGTCGCCCCCTCCACCCAGGCGAAAACCATCACCCGGTGGCCATAAGCGGGCAAGGCCCAGAGCAGGAGCAAACCCCACCACAGGACCGGTAAGACGATCCGCCGCAACGATGCATATACGCGCATCAGGCAACCCCCCGCGAGGTCTGTTTGTCCGCAAAGGCATGGGGCAGCAGTTCCGGTTTGACCTTTTTCAGGAACCCCACGCAAAAGAGGGTGATCACCCCCTCGATGATCAGGATGGGCACATGGATCGCCACCGCCGTAACCGCCAAGGACAGGAACTGCTCGTCGGTGAAGAACAAGCTGGCCGCCATCACGATGGCCGCCAGCACAATGGCCCCGGCGCCGCCGCAAAAGGCCGCCGCCATGCCGACCCAGCCCGGCCGGCCGATCCACCGGCCGAACAGAAAGTACACCGCCACCGCCGGCGCCGCCATGATGACCGTGTTGACCCCCAAAGTGGTGATGCCCCCGTATTGGAAAAACACCGCCTGGAGCAGCAGGGCCGCCAGGATCACCGGAAAGGCGGCCCATCCCAGCAGCAACCCCAGCAGACCATTCATGATCAAGTGTACATTGGCCGGTCCGATGGGCACATGGACCAGCGATGCGACAAAAAAGGCTGATGCCAGAATGCCCGCCTGGGCGATCTGGTCATAATCGAGCCGCTTCAATCCGATGGCCGTGCCCGCCGCGGCCAGCGCTCCCCCCGAAATCAGCACGGAGGCCGACAAATACCCTTCCGAAATATGCATGGTTCTACGTTCCTGTCCGTCTTTGCCCCACACGCGGGTGGACGCGCACACCTTCGCCGGCGGGCGCCCGCTGCTCTACCACAGGCGGCGGGATCACTGTTCGATGGCCGGCACCTGACCGGCAAACGCAAACCTTCGTGGCTTGGATGGGTGGGTTGTCGCAATGACTGCTGTGACGCACGGACTCCGATCCGTATTGGGCAAGGGATAACCATTTTGCGGATCAAAGTCAAACCGCATCTTGACTTGCCTTTGATCTCCATTTATGAGACTCAGTTTTCGGTCGTCACACCCGTCGACCAACCGAACAACCAAACAACCGATCAACTGATCAACCGAACAACTGATCAACCAAACAACCAAACAACCGTTCAATCGATCAACTGATCAACCGAACAACCAAACAACCAAACAACCGAACAACCGATCAACCGATCAACCGATCAACTGATCAACCGAACAACTGATCAACCAAACAACCGAACAACTGATCAACTGATCAACCGAACAACCGAACAACCGATCAACCAAACAACCGTTCAACCGAACCACCACCAAAAAGAGCCCGCTAATGAAATCCCGCATCCAGACCCTGATCATCAACGCCGCACGGGAAGCGCTGGCGGCCGGCGCGCTGACGTCGAACCAGTTTCCGGACGTATTGGTGGAGGCGCCCAAGAGCGACAGCCACGGCGATTTTGCCACCAATTTCGCCATGCTGGCGGCCAAAACCCAGAAAATGGCGCCCCGGCGCATTGCCGAAGCCCTGGTGACACACCTGGGCGACGGCGGCGGATTGCTGACGCGCACCGAGATCGCCGGCCCCGGGTTTGTCAACTTCTTCGTGCGGCCCACCGCCTGGCCGGCCCTTGTAAGCCAGGTGCTGGACCAGGACCGGGCGTACGGCGCCTCGGCCATCGGCCGGGGGCAGAAGGTGCAAGTGGAGTTTGTCAGCGCCAACCCCACCGGCCCCCTCCATGTTGGGCATGGCCGTGGCGCGGCGGTGGGCGACAGCGTGGCGCGCATCCTGGCGCACTGCGGGTTCGATGTGCAACGTGAATATTACATCAACGATTCCGGGCGCCAGATCGAAACCCTGGGCCGCTCGGTCTACCTTCGCGCCCTGGAACTGCACGGCCGGCCGGTCGATTTCCCCCCCGATTGCTACCAGGGGGACTACATCCGCGACCTGGCCCGGGAGCTGCTGGCAACCGAAGGCGCCGACCTGCCGTCCCTGGACGAAGCAGCGGCCGTGGCCCGCTGCGCACGGTTCGCGGCCGACAGCATCACCACCGGCATCCGCCAGGACCTGGTGGATTTCGGCGTCACCTACGATCGATGGTTCAGCGAGCAGAGCCTCTACGACAGCGGCCAGGTGGAACAATGCCTTGCGGCGCTCAAGGCCCGGGGAATAGTTTACCTGCACGAGGGCGCCTGGTGGTTCAAAACCACCGCCCTGGGGGATGAAAAGGATCGGGTGGTGGTGCGCCAGAACGGCCAGACCACCTATTTCGCATCGGACATCGCCTACCACATCGACAAATACCAGCGCGGATTCGACCGCGTCATCGATGTGTGGGGCGCCGACCACCATGGCTACATCGCCCGCATGACCGCCGCCGTTGAGGCCGCCGGGCAGCGCCGGGACCAGTTCCAGGTGATCCTGGTACAACTGGTCAACCTGCTGCGGGGCGGCCAGCCGGTGGCCATGTCCACCCGCTCCGGGGAATTTGTCACCCTCAAGGAGGTGGTGGACGAAGTGGGTGCCGATGCAGCCCGTTTCATCTTCCTGACCCGGGACTATGACAGCCCCCTGGACTTCGACCTGGAGGTGGCCAAACAGAAAACCAACGACAATCCGGTGTTTTACGTGCAATACGTTCACGCCCGCATCGCCAGCATCCTGCGCAAGGCTGCCGAGCAGGGCATCGACAGCGTGGCATGGCACGACACCGCCGGTGAGCGCCTGGTGGAGGCCGAAGAGATCCAGCTGATCAAAGCCCTGGCGCGCTACCCCGAAGTGGTGGAGATGGCGGCCCAGGCCCTTGCGCCCCACCGCATCCCCTATTACCTGATGCAGCTGGCGGCGCTGTTTCACGCCTATTACAACAAGCACCGGGTATTGACCGATGACCGCGACCTCACCGTCGGGCGGCTCTGCCTGGTGCTGGCCGTGCAGAAGGTGATTCGCAACGGACTCGGTTTGCTGGCGGTGAGCGCCCCCGACCAGATGTAGAGACTTCGAAACTTATTGATTCAGACACCGGAAAGGAACGCCCTTTTGGCCAAGCCGCAACCATACGCCGTTCAGGTCACCCGCAAAGGCGTGTTCGTTTGGATCGGCCTGCTTTTTTTCGTGATGGGCTGGATGTTTATTCTCGGCATCCTGGTAGGCCGGGGCATGGCGCCGGTTTCCCTGGACACCCATGCCCTGGAAGAGGAGCTGGAAGCCCTCAAGGCGGCGATAGTGGAACAGGAAGAGGAACAGTTGACCGCCCACGGCGGGGCGGACAAAGGCGCCGCCGACCTCGGATTTTATGAAGCGTTGAAGAAACCGCCCCCCCAGCACACCGCCCGCGCTCCCGC
>JAGTVD010000416.1 GCA_018224505.1 Desulfatitalea sp.
CCCTGTATGAGAAAATCAGGGATATCACGGGGTATCCGCGGGTCGAGTGATCGAATGAATCGTGAGATGGTGAATTACAGCCCGTCTTGACCCTCCATTGCCGAACCGCTATAAGCGGGGGGCACGGCAAATCGAATGTGAGATGCCCACTGCCATTGAAAGCGGGGAGCTTATGATGAGAAAAGCGGCCGAGGTAGCCCTATGTTGGTACAACAGACTTGTTTTGGACCATCCGCTTACAGTGATCATTTGCCTGGTGGGGATCATTGCTGTGCTTGGATACAATGCCAAGGACTTCCGTATCGATGCCTCGGCAGATACCCTGCTGCTGGAGAGCGACCGCGACCTGCGTTATTCCCGTGAAATTGCCGAACGATACGGCGTAGAGGATTTTCTGATCATCGCCTTTACTCCCGCGGATGTTGCGCTGCTTTCCGATTCCAGTCTGAAGACCATCGGCCGGTTGCGGGACGATTTGAAGGCTCTGCCCCGGGTGACTTCGGTGATCACCTTGCTGGATGTGCCGCTTTTCCAAAGCCCGCCACTCTCCTATGGAGAGGTGGCTGAGGCGATTCGCACGCTCGAATCGGAAGCCACCGACAAAGACCTCGCGGCCCGGGAATTTCAAGAGAGCCCCTTTTATAGTGATCTGATCGTCAGCGCCGACCTGCAGACCACTGCTTTGATCGTCAACCTGGAAACCGACACGCCTTACCAGGGCATGCTGTCCGAACGGCACCGTTTGCATGCCAAACGGGCAGATGAAGGGCTCACACGGTCCGAAATGGCCGCACTTCGGGATCTGGATCAGCAAATCACGCACCGCATGGAAAAATTGAGTCGTGAGCAGAGCGAAACCATTGCGGCCGTGCGGGCCATAATGGACCAATACCGGGATACGGCCGAGCTTTTCCTCGGGGGCGTGAGCATGATCCAGAACGACATGATCACCTTCATCCGGAACGACTTGAAGATCTTTGGCCTCGGGGTTTTTACCTTGCTGGTGATCGTGCTCGGTATCATTTTCCGGCGGCTGCTCTGGATCGTGTTGCCCATGCTCTGCTGCTTTTTGTCCGTCATCGCCATGATGGGGATTCTGGGCATATTTCAGTGGGAGGTGACGGTGATCTCCTCCAACTTCATCTCCCTGCAGTTGATCATGACCCTTGCGATCACTATCCACCTGATCGTACGCTATCGCGAATACCACCGCAACGACCCCGACATGGATCAGCGCACCTTGATGCGTGAAACGGTGAGGGCCAAGTTTGTGCCCTGTCTCTTCGCCACACTTACCACCATCGCCGGGTTCAGTTCCCTGGTGCTCAGCGATATCAAACCGGTGATCAACTTTGGCTGGATGATGAGCGCCGGCCTGGTGCTTTCCCTGGTGCTGACCTTCATTCTTTTTCCGGCGACTGTGATGCTGGTCCAAAAACGAACGTTGCGGCCGGAACCGGAGAAGCCCTTCTTCTCACCCACCGCCCTGCTGGCCCGCTTCACCCACCGGCACGGTAACGCCATTCTGGTGCTTACCGGGGTGTTGGCGGTGCTGGCGGTTGTTGGTCTTTCACGCCTTCGGGTGGAGAATAGTTTTATCGATTACTTCAAAGAGTCCACGGAAATCCATCAGGGGATGAAGCTCATCGACCAGAAGTTGGGCGGCACCACACCGCTGGACGTGATCGTCCAGTTCGATCCAGTCGATCTGCGGCAGTTTGCTTTGGTCGAAGATGATGAAGAGGACGATTTCCTTAATCCATATGCCGAGGCGTCGGAAACGGATTATGATCGCTATTGGTTTTTTGATGAGCGGTTGCGAACCATCGAAGCAGTGCATGACTATCTGGAAGGCCTGACCGAAACTGGCAAGGTGCTCTCTCTGGCCACCCTGCTTAAAATCGGGCGTGTCCTCAACAACGACCAGCCGCTGGAAAGTATCGAGATGGCGGTGCTCTACACCCGGCTGCCGGAAGAGTACCGGGAACTGATCCTGGCCCCCTATCTTTCCATCGAGAAAGACGAGGCCCGTTTCTCCATCCGCATCATCGACTCCTTGGAGACGCTGCAGCGGGATCCCATGCTCAAGCAGATCCGCCATGACCTGGTGCATCAGCTCAACCTACCATCAGAACAGGTGCATCTTGCCGGTATGATGGTACTCTACAACAATATGCTCCAAAGCCTCTTCGCCAGTCAGATCAAGACCATGGGGGTTGTGGCCCTGGCGCTGCTGGTGATGTTTCTGCTACTGTTCCGCTCGTTCAAACTGGCTCTGATCACCCTGCTACCCAATCTTTTCTCCGCCGCCGTGGTCCTCAGCGTCATGGGCTGGCTGGACATCCCCCTGGACATGATGACCATTACCATTGCGGCCATCAGCGTGGGAATCGCCGTGGACAATTCCATTCACTACATCCACCGGTTCCGGGAAGAGATCCCCAAGGACGGCGACTACCACCAGACGTTGCAGCGCTGCCACGGCAGCATCGGCTACGCACTATACTACACATCCACCGCCATCATTATCGGCTTTTCAATACTGGCCTTCTCCAACTTCTGGCCAACCATATACTTCGGGCTATTCACCGGCCTGGCCATGCTTGTCGCCCTGCTGGCCTGTCTCACCCTGCTGCCCCAGCTGCTGGTGGTGGTAAAGCCGTTCGGGGTGGATGGCAAGGGGTGATTGGGTTAATAGGGTTTGTTGGGTTGAGGGTTGGGGGTTGTTTGGTTATTCACTTGACATAACCCCTCCCGCCCCGCCATACTTCTGGCACTTACCGGTGTCCTGACGTTCCTGTGATCGACAACCCCCTGGACCGTAAAGGAGTGATCCCATGCGTCTGAAATCCTGGAAAACAACCCTTGTGTTTGTGTGTGCAGTGGTTCTGGCCGGTGCGCCGGCCCTGGCCCAGACTGTCAAGATTGGTGTGGCCGCCCCGTTTACCGGACCGGCTGCTTCCTACGGCGAGAATATCAAATCCGGTGTCGAGACCAAGGTCGCGGAGCTAAACGCCGCCGGCGGCATCAACGGGATGCCGGTGGAGGCGGTCTATTTCGATGAGCTGTGCGACCCCAAGGAGGCCGCCACGGTGGCGCCGCGCATCGTGCGGGACCGAGCCATTGTCGGCGTGGTGGGCCATGTCTGCTCGTCGGCCCATCTGGCCGCGCTACCTACTTATGTGCGGGTGGGGATTCCGGTGATTTCACCCACAGCGACCAACGTGACCATCGGCGATCAGAACGCCGACCGCGCCGGGCGCGTCTGGTCGTTCCGCAATGTCTATCTGGACGATTACCAGGGGCAGTTCCTGGCCCGCTATGCCAAGGAGGTGCTCGGGTTGGCCCGCATCGCTGTGTTTTATGAGAACAACGATTACGGCATCGGCCTGAAGGATGCCTTCTTAAAAGAAGCGGCCGCCGTCGGGTTGGCCGTGGTGGGCAGCGAAGGGTATGTGAAGGGCGCCAGCGATTTCACTCCCCAGCTGACCAAGCTGCGGGGTGGCAACCCCGATGGCCTGTTCATCTCAGGCTATTACAACGAGGGGGCCCTGATCGCCGCCCAGGCGGCCAACCTGGGGATGAAGGTGGTCAAGTTCGGCGCCGACGGCCTGGACAATGTGGACTACATTCAGCTGGGAGGGGCGGCCGCGGACAACACCTACATGACCGTGCCGTTCCTGGCCGCGGCGGCTCCGGAACAGGCAAAGGCGTTCATCCGCACTTTCGAGGAGAAGTACCGGCGCGATCTGGATTGGATGAGCGCCAATGCATATGACGCCGTGGGCCTGTTCGCCGCCGCGTTGGCGGCCGTGGGCCCGGACCGCGAAAAAATACGGGACTACCTGGCGGGCATCGACGGGCCGGAAAAGGCCTACGAGGGAATTACCGGCCCCACCTATTTCAATGCCAAGGGCGACCCGGAAAAGATGGCCTTCGTCAAAATGGTCCAGGACGGTCGGTTTACTGCCGCGCCCAGGCAAATGCGGTGATGCAGCCGCACCGAATCGGGGCGGTATAGGGCCGCCCCGATCGCGAGGCCGCGCGCCCTCGCACTGCACTGCCGCGTGTCACCTGTTGCCTGGAGATCTTCGTGCTCGAACAGCAGCTCATCAATGGCCTGACCCTGGGACTGATTTACGCGCTGATCGCGGTGGGGTACACCATGGTGTACGGCGTGATTCAACTGATCAACTTTGCCCACGGTGAGATCTACATGCTGGGGGCCTTCTTCTGCGTCACCCTGATCACGGCCGCCGGACTGCCGTTCTATGTCGCCATGCTCATGGCGGTGATCTGCTGCGCCCTGTGCGGTATTCTGCTCGATATCATCGCTTACCGGCCGCTGCGCCGGGCGCCGCGCCTGGCGGCCCTGATCACGGCCATCGGCATGTCCATCTTTTTGCAAAATCTGGCACTGATCATCTGGGGTAGCCGCTCCAAGCCCTTTCCCCGCGCATCCTTGCCCGCCTATCTGTCGGAACAGGCGCTGGTAATGGGGCAGGTGGGTCTGACGTGGCTGCAGCTTTTCATCTTCGCCGTGGCCATCGGCATGATGGTGGCGCTTTTCCTGGTGATCCACAAGACACGCACCGGAACGGCCATGCGCGCCCTGGCCCAGAACCGCACCGCCGCCGCTTTGATGGGCATCAACGTCAATGCCGTCATCTCCTTCACTTTTGCCCTGGGATCGGCCATGGGAGCGGTGGCCGGGATCTTGGTGGCCGTCTACTACAATACCCTCTATCCCACCATGGGCTACACGGCCGGGGTCAAGGCCTTTGCCGCTGCGGTGCTGGGCGGCATCGGTTCGGTGCCTGGCGCCATGGTGGGCGGCGTGGTGCTGGGCGTGGCCGAAGCCCTGGGGGCCGGCTATGTCTCCTCGCTGTACCGGGACGGCGTGGCCTATGCGGTGATGATCGCGGTGATTGTGCTGCGGCCCTCGGGTATCCTGGGCCGTGCCGCTATCGACAAGGCATAAGAGGGCATCCCATGGGGCATCTGAATAAACGGCTGCTTCTGCTCCCCGGCCTGGCCCTGCTCATTTACCCGCTGCTGCCCGGTGCCAGCGACTATGTGCTGCACGTCATGACCCTGGCCCTGATTTACATGGTTCTGGCCATGGGGTTGAACATTGTACCCGGCTTTTGCGGCCTTCTGGACCTGGGCTACGTGGGCTTTTATGGGATCGGGGCATACACGGCCGGCTTGCTGACCATCCACTACGGTCTTTCTTTTTGGCTGATCGTTCCTTTGGCGGCCCTCAACGGGGCGCTTTGGGGCGCCCTGCTGGGGGCGCCCACCCTGCGTTTGACCGGTGATTACTTCGCCATTGTCACCTTCGGGTTTTCCGAGCTGGTGGTGCTCTTTCTGACCAACGAAATCTGGCTTACCCGGGGGCCATTGGGGTTGCCGGGCATTCAGCCCGTCACCCTCGACCTGAGCTGGCTGCGCCCGGACTGGTACTTCGAATTCTACGATAAAGCGCCCAATTTCTATCTGGCAGCCCTACTGGTGGCGCTGGTCTTCTTTGTCATGGGCCGCATGGAAGACTCCCGCCTGGGTCGCGCCTGGTACGCCATTCGGGAAGATCCGCTGGCGGCGGCCTGCTGCGGGGTCAATATCCTCCACTACAAGGTGATCGCATTTTCCATTTCCGCCGCCATCGGTGCGATGGGGGGGTGCTTCTACGCCCGCTGGTCCATGTTTCTCTCGCCGGACATGTTCAAGTTCTGGGAGTCTTTCCTCGTGTTGTGCATGGTGGTCCTGGGAGGTCTTGGCAACATCAAGGGGGCGTTGGTGGGTGCGACCGTCCTGGTCTGCCTGGGAGAAGTGCTGCGCGAAGTGCTTGCCGCTGCCGGCCTGCCGCCCGAAACCCGCTTCATGGCCTACGGCTTGATCATGGTGCTGATCATGCGTTTCAGGCCCGCCGGTCTGTTCCCGGCCATCGCCGCCAGCGGCCGCGCCAACCCGCTGCTGGTGGTGCTGGGCCGGCGGATCGCCGCCGGCGAATTCTCCGGCGAGAAGGATGACGCGCGTGGCACCTCTGCTTGAACTCCAGAATATCCGCAAACGCTTCGGCGGTCTGGTGGCTCTGGCCGATGTTTCGTTTGCCGTACGGCCCGGTGAGATCCTGGGCTTGATCGGCCCCAACGGCGCGGGCAAGACCACCCTGTTCAATTGCATCACCGGGATCCATGCCCCCAGCGGCGGCACCATCCTGTATTTTGGCCAGGGCCGGTCCATGCGCACCAATGGCTTCAAGCCGGAAAAAATGACCGCCCTGGGCATCGCGCGCACCTTCCAGAACATCCGCCTGTTCAACAGCCTCACCGTTCTGGACAACGTGCGCATCGCCCGCCATTGCCGCACCTGCTCCAATTTTCTGGGTGCCGTGTTGCGCACCCGGTCTCAAAGGGCCGAGGAGAAGGAAAATGTGGAAGCGGCCATGCACTGGCTTGCCTTCGTGGGTCTGGCGCGCCATGCCCTGGCCGATTCCGGCAGTTTGGCCTACGGGGACCAGCGGCGTCTGGAAATTGCCCGCGCTCTGGCCACGGAACCCCGGCTGCTGTTGCTGGACGAACCCGCTGCCGGGATGAACCCCCGGGAAACCCGAAAGCTGGTGGATCTGATCCACGCCATTCTGGCATCCGGGGTGACGGTGGTGCTCATCGAACATGACATGAAGCTGGTGATGTCCATCTGTCAGCGGTTGGTGGTCCTGGACCACGGCACGCACATTGCCGAAGGCCCGCCGGCCGAAATCCGGGAAAATCCACGGGTCATCGAGGCCTACCTTGGACGGGGAGCGGTCCATGCTTGAGCTCAACCGGGTACAGGCCTTTTACGGGACCATCCAGGCCCTCAAAGACGTGACCCTGACGGTACGGTCCGGTGAGATCGTGACCCTCATCGGTGCCAATGGCGCGGGCAAATCCACCACCTTGATGGCCATATCGTCGGTGGTGGCTGTGGGCGGCGGCACCATCGTATTCGAAGGGCGGGATATCACCCGCCTTTCCACTGACCGGGTGGTGGCACTGGGCATCACCCAGGTGCCCGAGGGGCGGATGATCTTCCCGGCCCTGACTGTGTTGGAAAATCTGCGCATGGGTGGCTACCTGCGCCGGGACCGTGCCGGCCTGCGGGCCGACGAGGAGCACGCATTCCAGCTCTTTCCCATTCTCAAGGAGCGCCGCAAACAGCCTGGCGGCACCCTCTCCGGCGGCGAGCAGCAGATGCTGGCCATCGCCCGCGCCCTGATGGCCCGCCCGCGCCTGCTGTTGCTGGACGAACCCTCCCTGGGCCTGGCGCCCATGGTGGTGGAACACATCTTTGCGGTCATTGCCCGCATTAATACAGAGGGCACCACGATCCTGCTGGTGGAGCAGAACGCTCAAATGGCCCTGCAGGTCGCCCACCGCGGCTATGTGCTGGAAACCGGCCGGGTGGTGATGAGCGGCGCGGCCGCTGACCTGCTGGCCGACCCGAAGGTGAGGGAGGCTTACCTGGGGGATGGGACCTGAACCTGACGCCCAATCGCGAGTACTCACATTTTACTAAAGGTTGAACTCCCTGTGCGCGATATAGAGCTTTGGTTGACGCCGGCAGGTAGCTGTCCAATTCTCAACATCGGGAGGTGAAAGATGACCCGCAAGAGTGCCAGGGGAGCGTTTGGAATATTTGCATTGTTGATGGTGGCCATGGTTGTGCTGGTGGCTTGCGGCGGGCAGAAAGCCGCGCCGGAGAGTGCGCCTGCAGCGGAGCAGGAGGCGCCGTTGCCCAAAGCGTTCCGCATGATCGCAGTGGAGGAATTTCAAGCCACACCCGAGGTGGCCAAGGATCATCCCGATGCCATGCGGGAGTGCCAGGCCAGACTGATCTGGACCCTGGAGGACAAAAAGGCGTATCAAAGTGTGGCCACCGCCAAGCCGGGGCAGAAGCATCCGGCCGGTACGCTGCTGGTCAAAGCCAGAATCACCGAAATGCGTATCGTTCACGGGGCCGCGCGGTTCTGGGGAGGCGTCTTTGCCGGCAGCTCCTACATCAACATGGACCTGCAGCTCATCGATGGGGCCACCCAGGCGGTACTGCGTGAAAAGCCGCTGTCCAGCGCCAATAATGCCTGGGCCGCTTCATGGGTCGGAGGCGCCAGCGATCAGAGCCTGCCGGCCGACATGGGACGGCTGGTGGGGGAATATATCCATTCCATCATCCCCCGGTAACGTAACAGGACACGGCCTATACCACCCCTGTCGGCATCGGTCCGATTTTCTCGCCGCCGAGTACGTAGCCGCCGTCCAGGCGCAGGACGGTGCCGGTCATGAAGGGGGCATCGGCGATCATGAAACGCACCGCCTTGACCACATCCGCCAAACGGCCCGTACGGCCCAACAGGGTGTGGTCCAGGACGGCTTGCCGCTGGTGGTCGTCGAGCAAACCCCAACCCCGGGTCTCTTCGGCATGGCGCGTTTCAAAGATACCCAGCATGATCTCGTTGACCCGCACCTCGGGGGCCCCTAAACGAGCCCAGGTTTCGGTGAGCAAGGAGACGCCGCGGTTGGCGGCGGCGTAACCCTCGTTGAAAATATGACTGGCCGGTCCGCTGCGGCCCACCATGGCCGCGATGGAAGAGAAATTAATGGCCACCCCGGCGCCCGCCGCCTTCAGGTGGGGCAGGGCCGCTGCAAATACCCACTGCTTGGCCCGCAGGGTGGTGGCCATCTCCAGGTCCCACTGCTCCGGGGTATAGGGCCCGTGGACCACCGGCCATCCGCCACGCTCGATGTTGTTGATCAGGATATCCAACCGGCCGAAACGTGCCACGACCCGCGCCACCAGCTCTTCGGCGGCCCGGGTATCCCGCAGATCCACCGCCACGATCAGGTGATCGCATCCGGCGGCGGCAGCATCCCGCTCCAGATCGGGCAGGCTTTCCGGCCAGTCATGGTGGGTGTACACCACCCGCGCTCCGGCCCGTGCCAGATCCAAACCCACCGCCTTGCCGATCCCTTTGACGCTTCCCAGCACCAGCGCTACTTTGCCCGTCAGTTCCATCGAATAACCACCCTCTTTTGACCATCATTATCTGCAAACCGATAGCTGAACGGTTGCATTATCTATAGCCTTTAATACACCATAAACAGCGTTCTTTGAAGAGCAGGCACAGCGATGTTCCCGGCCCACGCTTCTCTCCTCCTTGATTTCAGCAGGCATATACCCTATGCTTTCCAAATGCGGAATTGAACAACAGGAGGCGTGAATGGATTTCAACACGTTGATCGATCAGATCAAGCGCCGGCCCGATTATGAAAAAGTGGGGATGATCGTTTGCCACAATGGGGTGGTACGGTCGACCTCCCGGGACGGGCGCAAGGTGCGGGGATTGCGGGTGGCGGTGGACAATAAGCGACTGGCGGCGGTGATCGAGGCCCATAAAGCGCGGCCGGGCATTGTGGAGATCCTGGTGCAGATCAATGCCGATCGCGACCTTATGGTGGGCGATGATGTCATGGGATTGGTGGTGGCCGGCGATGTGCGGGAGAACGTGCTGGCCACCCTCGGCGACACCCTTAACGCCATCAAGGGCAAGGTAACGAAAAAGACGGAGTTTTTCGCTTAGGAGGCGTCATGGGCGACCAATTCACGCACCTCGATGCGCAGGGCCGGGTGCGCATGGTGGATGTCACAACCAAGGCACCCTCCGAACGCACGGCCCGGGCCCAGGCGGTGGTGGCCATGCAGCCGCAAACCTTTGCCATGATCCGTGACCATGCGGTGCAAAAGGGCAACGTTCTGGAAACGGCGCGCATCGGGGGTATCATGGCGGCCAAGCAGACCGCTACCCTCATCCCCATGTGCCATCCGCTGAACCTGACCCACGTACAGATCGATTTTTTCCCCCAACCGGACGGGCGCACGTTGCGCATCGAATCACTGGTGCGGGTGGCGGATCGCACCGGTGTGGAAATGGAAGCGCTGACCGCCGTTACAATTGCGGCGCTGACCATTTACGACATGTGCAAGTCTTATGATCGCGCCATGTCCGTTACCGATGTCTACCTTCTGGAAAAAAGCGGCGGTAAGAGCGGTCACTGGACGCACGGCGGTGTTGATGTTGTCAGGGTATAGGAGGGGCCGCCGGCGGTCTGCCGGGTGTCATGCAGGCGCGATGGCATGGCATGGGCGTTGGTGCGTCCTACTGATTGCCGTCATGACCCTGGTGGCCTGTGGGCCCAAACCGGCTTTGGTGGAACTGCCCCTGGAGCGGCTGGCGGTGGCCGATTACCCGGTGTTCAAGGACACCGCCGGGTACGACCAATTGGGTTTCGCTATCTCTATGAGTCTGGAATACCTGCGTAAATTACCCCCGGATCGACCGGTGGCGTTTGGCGCAGACACCTACCCGGTGGCCCATCTGATTCGTTCGCTGGAAACCTTCAGCGCCCTCATCGCCAGGGACCCGGCACCCGAAACGCTTCACCAGACAGTCATTGAGCAGTTTCGGGTATACCGCGCCGCCGGTGGGGCGGAAAGCCGCCGGGTCCTGTTCACCGGTTATTACGAACCGGTTCTGGTGGGGCGCCTGACTCCCGGAGCCGGGTTCAATGTGCCGGTCCACTCCCGGCCCAGTGATCTGCTGGACATCGACCTGACGCCGTTTGACCCTGACCTGACGGGGCGGCGCATCGTGGGACGCCTCGAAGGGCGCACGGTGGTGCCCTATCCCGACCGGGCGGCTATCGGC
>JAGTVD010000417.1 GCA_018224505.1 Desulfatitalea sp.
CCCGGCTCCGGACAGCGGTTCAACGCCGAGGAAGTGCTGCGCGTGCATGGCATCGATCCCGGAAAAGACATCCGGGCCGAGAGCCTGCAGCAGCATGAAGCCTCCCGGGCATTGGTGGATCGCAAGATCGATGCCTTCTTTTACACGGTGGGCAACCCCAGCGCGGCCATCGAGGAGCCGGCCCAATCAGTGGATATCGTCATGGTGCCGCTGGACCATCCCGATATAAAGAAGCTGGCGGAAGAGAAGCCGTACTACGTATTTACCAAGATCCCCGCCGGCACCTACCGGGGTGTCGATTACGATGTGCCCACCTATGCCGTGACCGCCACGGTCATTACCCATGAAAACGTCCCGGAGCAGATTGTGTACGACATGGTCAAAACCGTATTTGAAAACCTCGAACAACTCAAGAAATCCCATTCCGCGTTCCGGTATCTGGAGCCAAAGCAGATGCTGGAGGGGCTTTCGGCGCCGTTCCATCCGGGCGCCCTGAAATACTATAAAGAAAAGGGTTGGATGTAACCAGGGCAAATGACGAGGGGGCCTATGGGCGACAGCAGCGATGGGGTGGAACGCAAGGACGAAAGCCGGCCGGTTGCGCAACCGTTCGCGGAAACGGCCGAAGAGATCTTGGCCCGATCGGAAGCGGGGGCGCGGGATCCGCGCAGTCGGCTGGCTGCCTGGACTATTACCATTCTTTGCCTGGCGTGGTCCGGGTATCAGTTGTACATCGCCTTTCGACCCATCGATTCCCATATCGCCCGCGCCTGGCACCTGGCGTTTGCCATGGCGCTGGCCTTCCTGCTCTATCCGACCTACAAACCTCATCAGCCGCCCTTCTGGATCCGGGGGTTGCGCAAAGTGCTGCCCCTGCGGTCCGGTCGGTCCATTGTAAAACGTATTCCCTTACAGGACATCATTTTTGCGGTGGTTGGCGTCTGTGCCGCGCTGTATATCTGGTGGGACTACAATCAGCTGATCATGCGCCAGGGACTGCCCAACACCCTCGATATCGTGTTGGGCACCGCCCTGATTGTATTGCTGCTGGAGGCGGCCCGCCGCACCCTGGGCCCGGCTCTGGCCATTCTGGCCGGGCTGTTCATGATCTACACCATCGCCGGGCCCTACTTGCCCGAAGTGATCCGACACCGCGGATTGCCGCTGGATTTTATCATCAGTGACATGTACCTGACGACCACCGGGATCTTCGGCGTCCCCCTGGGCGTTTCCACCGATTTCGTCTTTCTTTTCGTCCTGTTCGGCGCACTGCTGGATAAAGCCGGTGGCGGCAAATATTTCATCGACGTGGCCTTTTCGGTTTTGGGCACCTACCGGGGCGGCCCGGCCAAGGCGTCGGTGCTGGCTTCCGGGTTGACCGGGCTGGTGTCCGGCTCCTCAATCGCCAACACCGTGACCACCGGCACCTTCACCATTCCGTTGATGAAAAAAGTGGGCTTGCCGCCGTACAAGGCTGCCGCCATAGAGGTGGCGGCCTCCACCAACGGGCAGCTCATGCCGCCGATTATGGGCGCGGCCGCTTTCATCATGGCGGAGATCCTCGGGATACCCTACCTCGATGTGGTGCGGGCCGCCATTCTGCCGGCCCTCATCTCCTACCTGGCGCTCTTTTACGTCGTGCACATGGAGGCGCTCAAACTCGGACTGGCCGCACTGCCTCGAGAGGTGCTGCCCGTCTTCAAGCGTACTTTCGTGCGGGGCATTCACTTTTTGATTCCCCTGGCGGTGCTGATCATCTACCTGGTGGTTCTGCGACGCTCACCTGTAACAGCCGTGCTGCTGGCCATTGAATCGCTGGTTGTCCTGATGGTGGTGCAGCGACCGATAATTGTATTCTTCACCATCTCCATGGCCCGCCGCGCCGGCACACTGGATCCCGCTGTGAACAGTACGGCGGAAATCCGCAAGGCTTTTGTCACGGGCATTACCGATGTGTGGCAAGGCTTGATCGGCGGCGCGCGGAACATGGTCTCCGTGGGGATAGCCACTGCCACAGCAGGCATCATCGTCGGGGTGGTGACCATCACTGGAATGGTGGGCCGGTTCATCATCCTCATCGACACCATCAGCATGGGTAACGTAGTGCTCATGCTGATCTTCACGGCCATGACCTGCCTGATACTGGGCATGGGCATGCCCACCACCGCCAACTACATCATCATGGCCACCCTCACCGCCCCGGTGATCGTGACTTTGGGGGCGGACGCGGGCCTGGTGTTTCCTTTGATCGCCGCGCACCTGTTCGTCTTTTACTTCGGCATTCTGGCCGACGACACCCCACCCGTTGGCCTGGCCGCCTATGCCGGGGCCGCCATCGCCCGCTCGGATCCGATTCGCACCGGGATCCAGGGCTTTACCTACGATTTGCGCACGGCGATCCTGCCCTTTATCTTCATCTTCAACAACGAACTGCTCATGATCGACGGCGTCACGGAGACCGGCGGGATCATCTGGCTGGACGACCCGGTCCGCATCGGCTGGATCTTCTTCTCCGGCCTGATCGCCATGTTTGCCTTCGCCTCTTTTCTCCAAGGCCAGCTGGTGGATCGCTGCAATATTCTGGAGCGTCTCATCTTGCTCGCAGTGGCCGCATCCACCTTCAAGGCGGCGGTCATCGAAGCCCACCTGCCCTTGGGGCCCACCACAATTCAGGTCATTGGAATCTCCGTATACTTCGGAATGTACGCCTGGCAAAAGTACCGGATGAAACGCAGAGCGGCGCGAGGGGCAGCGGAAGTGATCGAAGGGAACACGGATTGATCGCTGCCGGATTCCTTACCCTTCGAAGGGTCTTCCAAAGGCCCGATTTCGCAGCTCACGCCTTCGGGGTCTGAAGGTGTTGTCCGCCATCTCCTTGCGAATCACCTGGGCGAAGAGTTTGGACATCTTCATCTCCTGGGGTTCGTCATGGTAGAAGGTGTCCCAGGCATAGGCGAGCAGCTCTTGGAGTTTTTCGGCGCTCATCTGCTTGGGATGGTAGACCACTTTGTCGGCGGAATAGGTGTCCCAGTCGTAGGAGAAAATCCGTCCCGTACCGTGCAGGTCATCCCAGGCCTTGGTGTGCGGAAAGGGAGTCAAGACGGTGAATTCGGCCAGATCCAATTCAATTTCCAGCAGAAAATCGATCAGCTCTTTGATGCTGTCTTCGGTGTGTTCATCCAGACCCAGGAGGATGGTGCCTTCCACCCCGATGCCGTGATCGTGGTAGCGTTTGATACGGTCGCGGATATAGTCCGAAGTGTCGAATACCGCCTGGTAGACATACCAGGCGCCGGCCTGGGCAGCCAGGTCCAGCACTTTGGGATTGTCTTCGATGGGGTGGCAGCACCACTTCTTTTTCAAGGGGATCATCTCGCGGAACAGATCCATTTCCCAGGTGGTGTCCTGGGCCAAAGAGTTGTCCACGACGAAGAGGCGATTGTTGTCGATGGACGCCATCTCGGCGATGGCCTTGTCGATCGGCCGCGGCCGGAACTGACGGCCGCCCAGGTAGGCCACGGCGCAGGGGTAACAGTTGTAGCGACAGCCCCGGGATGCGTGCACCAGATCCACCATCTGCACCCCTTTGTAGTTGTATAGCTCACGATCGAGAATGTCCCGTCGGGCGGTTCCGACGATCTCGATGGGCGGTCGGTCATCGATGTAGTCGTAAATCTTCTGCAGGGATCCGCGCCGTAAATCATCCAGCACTTTTTCCATGCGGCCTTCGGCTTCACCTAAGAAAACCGCATCGGCGTGGGCCATCGTTTCTTCGGCGTGCAGCATGGTGGCGATGCCGCCGAAAATCACCGGCACACCCATTTTGCGGTACGTGTCGGCGATTTGCCAGCCGCGTTTGACCTGGATGGTGAGCATCATGGAGATGGCCACCA
>JAGTVD010000418.1 GCA_018224505.1 Desulfatitalea sp.
ACATCGCCGCCGTCATGCTGGACCGCAAACGATCCGCACTGGCGCTCCTGCAGGACCAGTTCCCCCAGCACCGCCTGCTGACCAACTGCCCGGCCTGCCTCAACGGCCTCGGCCGGCAGCGCCGCACTCGACCCCAACACCTGGCCGTGGCCCTGGCCGCCGCTTGCGACCCTACCCACTGGCGCCAAACCGCCGCCGCCCAACTGGCCCGGGCGGAGTTGATTCGGATTTAGGTGAGCCCTCAGGGTCGTTTGACATCAACCGCTGGACCACTGGGGTTCGCGATTTCTCAGGGGGGTCATTTAAACTTTACACTTTTTCCTCAATCCCACCACACCTTGAAAAATGCCCCCCAACATGCTTTATACCATACCAGTTTACACCCCCCACGGAGGTAGCCCCATGTTGCCCGAAGCGGCAGCGCCCATAAAACGCATTTGCTGGTGGCTGGCGTTCATCATCGCCATCTTTGCGCCCTTGCCATGGACCGCCCCGACGGCCTGGAGCCACCCCCATGTTTTCATCGAAGTGCGCATTGAGGTGGAATTGGACGCCCGGGGCATCAAGGGCATCTGGCAGCACTGGACCTTCGACGAATATTTCAGCGCCTGGATCATCGAGGAGTTCGACACCGATGGCGACGGGAAATTCAGCGACGAGGAGCTGCCCATCGTCTTCGAACAGAGCTTTCATAACCTTGCCAAACACGGCTATTACACCAAAATCCTGGTCGGCGACCGCCAGATCCCCGTCAACCACATCGAGCACTTTTCCGTGGCCATTGAGAACAACCACACGATCTACTCCTTTTTCACCTCGTTGAACATCGCCATTGAACCCGACACGCCGCCGGTGGTCGTGGCCGTCTACGATGAAGACTTCTACTGCCATGTCTTCTTCCCCAAGGGCGACACCCAATTTAAAGGCGACGTCGCCCGATGGAAGATCCAGCACACCACCCGGCAACTGCCCGAGCTGGCCTACTACTTCGGCTTCATGACCCCCACGGCCATCCAGCTCACCCTGACCGCCCCATGACCCAGCGCCATCCGTTCATCCCGATCCTCCTGTTGTGCCTTCTGCTCTGCTGGCCCATCGCCGCAGCGGCCCGCAGCCCTTTCCAGCCGCCGCCCCCACAGCAGCAACAGGAGGAACGAAAAACCGATCCCGCCTTCGCCATCGGAGACCTGCTGCCCGAAAGGGTCCGGGCCATTGGTCAGCGCGCCATGGCTACCATCATCGTCTGGCAGGCCCATATCCGTCAGCAGGCCGGCGCTTATGCCCGCCATATCAAGGAAAACCCCTGGGGCGCCGCCTTTTGGTCCTACCTGCTGCTGGCTTTCGCTTACGGCGTCATCCACGCCCTTGGCCCCGGCCACGGCAAAGTCTTTGTCAGCACCTATTTTCTCAGCCGCCAGGCCCGTGCCATGCAAGGTATCCTCATGGGCATCCTCATGGGCGGGCTGCACGTGCTCTCAGCCACGGTCCTGGTGCTGATCTTCTACCTCGTACTCAAGAGCGGCGGCCTCGGCTCCGTGGAGGCCGCCAGCCGTCACATGCAAACCATCAGTGCCGGTCTGATCTGCCTCGTCGGTCTGGTGTTGGCCCTCAAAGCGGCGCGGGCCATATGCCGGGGTGGCACCCCCGCGGGCACCCATCAGCACGGACAGCCGCCGGCCGCCGACACCCGCAGCCTGGTCTCTCTCAGCCTTGCCGTGGGACTCGTGCCTTGCCCGGGGGCCGCCATCATCCTCTTTTTCTCCATCACCCTTGACATTCTGCCCGCCGGCCTGCTGGCCATGCTTTTTCTGGCCGCCGGCCTGGCCCTGACCACCAGCGGCTTCGCCCTGGCCGCCTTGCTGGTCCGCCGCCTGTTCGGCCGCGCCACCCCGCGTGCCGGCCGCAGCAACTCCCGGCTTCAGCACCTGCCGGCCATGCTGGGAGCGTTGTTCATCTTCGTACTCGGGGCGGTGCTGCTCTTCAATCCGGTGCTATGAAACGCCGGATCCGCAGCCATTCGCCCCCGTTTGACCAAACGCAACGGACCGCATGATGCTGCTGCCCATTATCCAAAACCTCACTGCCAAACAAGCCAACACCTACGGGCTTGTCCTGGCATCAGCCGGAATTTTCCACCAAACCCGAACCGAAGGCACCGGCTGGCAAATCTGGGTCGACGAGAGCGATGAAAAAGAGGCCCTGTTTCACATCCGTCAATATGAAGCGGAAAACCGGAAACCGCTGCAAGATAAGGTCAAATCCGCCGCCCCGAAGATTCAATTTACAGACAGCGTGATTGTTGCACTGTTTTTGATGGCGATCCATGTGGCCGTCAGCGACAACCTGAACATCTTCGTCGAACGCTATGGCGCATCCGCCTCCAAAATCATGGCCGGCGAAGTGTATCGCGCCGCAACCGCGCTGCTGCTCCATGCGGACGCCGTGCATTTGGTCGGCAACATGGCGGGCATCATCCTCTTTGGTGCCGTGGTCTGCACCGTCAACGGATTCGGCGCCGGCTGGCTGATGATATTGCTCACCGGACTCTTCGGCAATTACCTCAATGCCAGCTTGCATCAAGCCCACCACATGGCCATCGGTGCATCCACCGCCGTATTCGGAGCCGTGGGGCTACTGGCCGCTGCTCAGTTCTGGCGCAAGATCCAGCAGCCGGGCGAACGCTACAAAGCCTGGGTGCCCCTCGGCGGCGGCATGGCCCTGATGGCAATGCTGGGTACCGGCGCGGGCCGCGTGGATGTTACCGCCCACCTCTTCGGATTCGCCTGCGGGCTTGGCATCCAAATCCTCTATCAAACCATTTTGCGGATTCGCCACATGCAGGAACTGCATTACCGCCACCAGGTCATCTGCCTGGTCATCGCAATGCTTATCCTGGGGTTGTCCTGTGTCTGGCCCGTGGCCAGTGGCCAGCTTGCGCCAGATGATGGGTTTGCCTGTCTCTTATCGGGACGGCGGGGATCATGCCGCCACAGTGCGCCGTGTAGAACGGATAAAACCAAATGCAACTTTCAGTAGGTAAAAAAATACAAAACAACTAAGATGGCATGTGTTTGCGGTTTGGTATGGATCTGTCAGGGATGCCGCCGCTGTCACGGAATCGAAAAGGAGAAAAAGAACATGAGCGAAATCAGAATGACCGCCGAGGTGCGGACCGACTTCGATTGTGAAGCGACCGGACTCCCCGCCGAGCGTTGGGCGGAAGCCGTTTTCAAGATCCAGGAGGAAGAGATTGTCCTGGAGGTCAGTGTCGAGAAGGATATCATCGTCGCCATCATGGTGGACGAGGCCACGGCCTGGAAGGGAACGCTCACCGGCCTCAGACAACTGATCAAGGACGCCAACAGCGGGTCCGGTGCAAAGGGGGGATGATCCGAGGTTTCGTGACCATGCGCCGATACGGTCCGCTTTTCTTGCCGGACGCGGTGCGGTTGGTGTGACCGGGGTTTGCGGGTCGATGCCCAGGGGCACGGCCGTTTTTTCCCATCGCCAGGGCGGCGATGAGAAAAAAGGTTACGATGGTTTCCCCGGTTGTGGTGCGCTGCTTGATAATAGGATATGGTTCTTATAAATAGTGATGAAACAGGTCAATAAAAGAAAGCAACTGAATGAAACATATCCCGAAGAGGATTCTGGTTCCGGGCGCCGGTTTTAGGTTGGTCGGCGCGGCGCGGTTAGCGGTCGTTTTTTTGGGTTTGCTGGTTTGTTTTGCACCCCACGCGGCGCCGGCATCTGACCGGACAGCGGGTCTATTATCCACGCCCCTCGAGGCAAGCGCGTTTCAACGGCTTACGATGGAAGCGGAACGTTCCGAATATTTGCGCGCATTAACGCAATATCCAGCCAAACGGCTGACGGTTCAATTGCAGGCCATCGGTGAGACGGTGCAAAAGCGGCCGATGGAAGCGCTTCTGGTGCAGGCCCGCGATCCGCAAGAGGACGCCAGTGGTGTGCCTTTGCGCGTTTTGTTGCTGGGGGGCCAGCACGGCAACGAAGTTTCCGGTTCCGAGGCGCTTTTGATTTTTGCCCGGCAATGGCTCACCAGGGTGGAAACGGATGGTTCGCCTTTTGCCATGACGCTTCTGATTGTTCCGGCGGTCAACCCGGACGGCATTGCCAACAAGCGGCGGGTCAATGCCCAGGGTGTCAATTTGAGCACCGACTATGGTCTTTTGCAGGCGCCGGAGAGCACGGCCATCAATCGATTGCTCGTTGAATTCCAGCCGCATGTGGTACTGGATATTCACGAATCCGCTTTGCTGAAAAAGAAAACGCTTGGCGCCGAGGGGTGGTTGACGGACTTCGAGGCCCAGTTCGAATATGCCAACAACCCGAATGTGAATGGGGATCTGAAAACATTCACCTCTGATGTCCTGCTGCCGGCGATATTGAAAAACGTCGAGTCGAAGGGGCTTGCGGCCCACCGCTATTTCGGGGAGATCACGCGCACGGACCAGGTCGTTCAGCACGGGGGTCTGTCCGCTCACAATTTTCGCAACAAGGCGGGCATCCACGGTGCGGTTTCATTTTTATTGGAGAATCGGCTGGACCCGTCCATCGGCGTGTATCCGACACCGCGCAACATCCGGGAGCGGGTCGAAAAACAATTGCTTTCCATCGATGTATTTCTTTCCGTTTGCCAGGCGCATGCCGCACAAATTGTGGCTTTGACGGAAAGTGCCCGCAATTTCGGCGCGCAAGAATCGCGCAAGGTGTTCCTGCAGCCTGAATATGGCATCTTGCCGGCACAGCCCACCATTGATATCGCCCTGCGTCGCCTGGAGAGCAATGAAAAGGTGATGCATCGGTTCAGATACCGGGGTGCGATCATTGCCGGGCCGGCTTCCATGGCGCCGAAACGCTATGTGTTCATGTCGCATATCGGATTTTTCAGGCAATGGCTGGTAAAACAAGGGATTCCGTTTGCGGAGGGTGCAAGTCCGGAACAAGCGCCTTACGTCACGGCAGAGGTGAACAGCGTCAACGGCCGGTTCTTGCCGTTGTTTTTGGAGCCGGCCTCCGCATCCTCAATTCTCGGGCGTTTGCCGTTCGACACGGAAGGTTTAAAGGTGCTTTCCGACCCTCGCTGACCGAACACGATCCGGCCGAGGCGCCGTCCCCCAACGACGCCTTGATAACAATCGCCCGGACCCCTTAGCGTGCGGCGCCCAAATTCAGCAAACGGCTATCAACCTTGTTAGGGAATGGAACTTTTTATGCGTTTTGAATATCAACGGACCCAGCGCTTCTTTGCTCAGATCGCTGAGGGTTTCGAGGAACCCGCTTCGGCGGAGCTATCGGTGCTGGGGGCCACCGGAATCGAGCCGGCGTTCCGCGGGCTCAATTTTTCGGCGGACGCGGCGGCGTTGTATCGCATCAACTATCAGGCCCGTCTGTTGTCACGGGTGCTGGCACCTCTGGTTGTGTTTCGCTGCAAGGACCGTGATGGTTTGTACCGGGCCGCCCAGGGCGTGGATTGGCCCGCTTTTTTCTCCGTGGATCAGACCTTTGCCGTGCATGCCAATGTATCGGGCCACCCGAACCTGACCCACTCCCAGTTCGCCGCTTTGTGCATGAAGGACGCGGTGGCCGATGCATTTCGCGCCCGTTATGGCCGGCGTCCCAATGTGGACCGCGAGCAGCCGGATGTGTGGCTCAATTTGTACATCGAAAAGGATCAGGCTATCATCAGTCTGGATACCTCGGGCGGTTCCCTGCACCGGCGCGGCTACCGGCGCGAATCCGTCGAAGCGCCGCTGAAAGAGACGCTGGCGGCCGCCATCGTGGCCCTGTCCGGCTGGCAGGGCGAACGGCCGTTGGTCGATCCTTTGTGCGGCAGCGGCACGCTGTTATGCGAGGCGTTGATGCACCTCAGTGCCATACCGGCGGGATATTTGCGGCCACGGTTCGGTTTTCAGGCATTGCCCGATTTTGACGCAGGCCTGTGGGCGCGCCTTAAGCAAGCGGCGGATGCCGGGATCCGCGATTTGCCGGCCGGCATGATCGCCGGCAGCGATATCGATCCGGGGGCCGTGCGCGCGGCGCGCGCCAATTGCGCGCTGCTGCCGGGCGGGCAGACGATCGCCATTGCGCGGTCCGATCTGAACGACCTGCCCGACCTCGAAGACCGGGTTATCGTGTGCAATCCGCCGTATGGCATCCGTCTGCAAAAGGAGGCCTCCCTGGCGGATTTTTACAAGGGGCTGGGGGATTTTCTCAAACGGCGCTGCAAGGGTTCGGAGGCCTATATCTATTTTGGCAACCGGGAGATGCTCAAGCGGATCGGCCTGCGGCCGGCGTGGAAAAAGCCGCTGCGCAACGCCGGTCTGGACGGCCGGCTGGCCAAATACGAGATGTATTGATATGGCATTGATCAGTTTACATGATGTGCGCTGGGGGTTCGGCGGGCCGGCCTTGCTGGATGGCATCAGCTTCAACATCGAAAAAGGAGAACGCGTCGGTCTGCTGGGGCGCAACGGGGTGGGCAAGTCGAGCCTGATGCGGCTGCTGAACCAGGAGATCCAGCCGGACAGCGGGGAGATCGTCCGTCAGCAGGGAATCCGGGTAGCGGCGCTGGAACAGGAAGTGCCGACCGGCGTCGAAGGCACCCTCTTCGAAGCGCTGGCGTGCGGGTTGGGCACCACCGGGCGGGCGCTGGCCGATTTTCACAAGGTGTGCCAGGCGTTGCAATCCTCGGATGAGCCCCGGCTGGTCCAAACGCGCGAGCGTTTGCAGCATGTGCTGGACAGCGGGGGCGGATGGGCGCTGCAGCAACAGATCGAGAGCATTCTGTCGCGGACCGGTCTCGATCCCGACGGGCGTTTCGCCGACCTGTCGGCGGGCATGAAGCGGCGGGCACTGTTTGCCCGCGCCCTGGCCTTGTCCCCTGATTTGCTGTTGCTGGATGAACCGACCAACCACCTGGATATCGACAGCATCGTGTGGATGGAAGACTTTCTTCTGCGCAATGTTCCGACTTTGCTGTTTATCACCCATGATCGTCTATTCCTGGACCGGATCGCCACGCGGATCATTGAACTGGATCGCGGTCGGCTGGTATCCCACGCCTGCGACTACAAGACCTATCTGCAGCGCCGCGAGGCGGAGTTGGCGATTGAAGTGGAGCAGCAGCGCAATTTCGACAAAAAACTGTCCCAGGAGGAGGCCTGGATCCGTCAAGGCATCAAAGCCCGGCGGACCCGCAACGAAGGCCGCGTGCGCGCTCTGCAGGAGCTGCGGGCGGTGGTGCGCCGGCGCCGGGCCAAGATCGGGCAAGTGCGGCTGGAATTGCAGGAGGCCGAACGCAGCGGCAAAATGGTCATCCGGGCCGAAGGGTTGAATTATCGATACGGCGCCACGCCCATCGTGGCGGATTTTTCCACGACCATCATGCGTGGTGACAAGATCGGTATTGTCGGGCCCAACGGCGCGGGTAAAACGACCCTGATCCGACTGCTGCTCAACACCCTTGCACCGGTCAGCGGCACAGTGCGTCACGGCACCCACCTGCAGGCAGCCTATTTCGACCAACTCCGGTCCCAGCTGGACGATCAGAAAACAGTGGTGCAGAACATTGCCGCCGACAATGATTTCATCGTCTTCAACGATCGCAAACGGCACGTGATTGGCTATCTGCAGGATTTTTTGTTCTCGCCCGAGCGCTGCCGCACGCCGGTGCATGTGCTTTCGGGCGGCGAGCGTAACCGCTTGATGCTCGCCAAACTCTTCACCCAGCCGGCCAATCTGCTCGTGCTGGATGAGCCGACCAACGACCTGGATGCCGAGACACTGGAATTGCTGGAAGAGTTGCTGCTCGCCTACGACGGCACCCTGCTGCTGGTCAGCCACGACCGGACCTTCCTGAACCATGTGGTGACCAGCACCATGGTGTTCGAGGGACAAGGGCGGGTGACCGAGTATGCCGGCGGCTACGATGATTGGCTGCTGCAGCGCCCCCAGGCGGATGCGCCGGTGACGGCCGCTGCAAAAAAAACGCCGGCGCTCCGGTCGCCGGCGCCCGCCAAACCCAAGCGGCTGACCTTCAACCAGGAACGCGAACGCAACGCCTTGCCGGCGACGATCGAAGCATTGGAAACCGAGCAGCACGCCCTGCAGACCGCCATGGCCGACCCGGCTTTCTACAAGCAGGACCGGCAGGTGATCGTGGCGCAGCAAAACCGCCTCGCTACGGTCGAAGATCAGATCGCCGTCGCTTATCGCCGCTGGGAAGAACTCGAGGATTTGGCGTCGTAACCGATCCGACATAGGGCGATCGCATCTAAATTCATGCATGATACAAGCACTGGGCAGCTGATCGGCCACCTTCTTTTGCACGATAGGGGGTGCGCCGGGTTAACTCCCACAACGGCACGCCGCGCCATCTCTTCGGCGAACATGCAATCACCCTGCGATCCGACCGCATCCTGCTTGACAATTTCTGCGCGCTTTTGCTATTTTGGTTTCGGGTCCCAACGCGTTATACCAGTCCCGATGTTTACCCGATGCAGCCATCCAGACCGGCTGCGCATTTCGTCCATCACAACCCGTCCGGTGATTGTCCGGATGGGGCGCCGGAAGCGGCCTTTTGCGTCACCGGCACAGGGAACACGACACGAACGGGTGTTGCGCATGCACCGCAGAACCTTTCTCAAGCTCGCATCCATCGGCAGTGTCGCTTTTGCCGCCGGTTGCTCCACGCAAGCCGAAGATCACCTGTTTTCCATGGTCCGGATCAACGAGGATATGGTCACCGGCAAGGCCACCTGGTATGCGTCCGCCTGCCGGGAGTGCCCGGCCGGCTGCGGCGTGCTGGCGAGCAATCGCGAGGGGCGGGTGATCAAGCTGGAAGGCAACCCGCTGCACCCGGTCAATCGCGGCGCCCTTTGCATGCGGGGCCAGGCGGCGCTGCAGGGGCTCTATCATCCCGACCGGCTCTGGCGGCCGCGGCTGAAGACCGGCGACGGCTGGCAGGAGATGCCTTTCGATCAGGCCGCGGCCCTGCTCCGCGAGAAAGCGCGGGCGGCAGCCGACGGCGGCCCGGGGCGCGTGGCAATGGTGACCGAAACGGTCGGTCGGGCCCAGTTGGATCTGTTCGGCGCGGTGCTGGGACACTACGGCGCCGAACCGCCCGCGGTGTTCGAACCCCGGGCGTACGAGGCGCTCAAGTTCGCCCACCAGCGGATTCTGGGCACGCCCATGCTGCCGGTGCTGCACCTGGACCGGGCCGATGTGCTGGTGGGTTTCGGGGCCGATTTTCTGGAGACGTGGTTGTCGCCGGTGGAATATGCCCGCAAGTTCTCCGACATGCATCGCTGGCGGGAGGGACGCAAGGGGATCTATATCCAGGTGAGCCCCTTCCAGACGCTCACCGGGGCCAACGCCGACCGCTGGATCGGCTGCCGGCCCGGCAGCGAGGCCGCGGTGATCATGGGGGTGCTGCGGATGGTGCTTGCCGCTGGACAGCGGCGCCCCCTGGACGGCGCGTTGCATTCGGCCCTGGCCGCGCTGGCCGAAGCGTACACCCCGGATGCGGTGGCCCTTGTATCGGGGGTCGCCGGCGACGTCATATCGACCATTGGCCATCAACTGTTGCAAGCCCGCCGGCCCCTGGTGCTGGGGACGGGGGATGCCGGCGACGGTGGCCCGGCTGTGGCGGCCGAGATGGCGGCGCTCTTCCTGAATTTGGCCCTGGACCCCGACCTCTCCCTGTTCGACCGCAGCAATCGCCACCGGGTGGAGATCGCCGACCGCCGCGACACGGTGCTGGGGCGTTTCGACGCCATGGCCGATCCCGCAGTGGCGGTGGTGCTGCTCAACAATGTCAATCCCGTGTTTGCCCTGCCCGGAGGGGATCGCATCGCCGAGATGCTCGGCGGCCCGGAACGGTTCGTGGTGGCGTTTACCAATGTGATGGATGAAACGGCCGCCCATGCCGATCTGATCCTGCCGGTGCAACTGCCCCTGGAAACCTGGGACGCCTACGAAAGCACCACCACCGCCACGACCACTCTGCAACCTACCATGGGCAGGATCACACGGGCCCCGGCCCTGGGAGATCTGATGCTCGGTCTGTTGCCTGCCGAGCAACGACCGGCGGCGGATTACCAGACCCTGGTGGCCCGTACGGTGCTGGACGACCCGGCGGACCCGGCCGGGATGTCGTGGCTCAAGACCATTCAGCAAGGGGGACGTTTTGGCGACAGCGCGCACGACGCCGGTGCACCCCGGGTCGATGCGGGGGCTGTGGCCCTGCTGCGGCGTTACCTGGCGCAGCTGCCGGACCCCACGGACGGGCTGGTGTTGATGACGCCGCCTTCGCTTCGTTTCTTCGATGGTCGAGGGGCCGACCGGCCGTGGCTGCCGGAGATCCCCGACCCCGTGTGCCAGGTGGCGTGGCAGACGGTGGCGATGGTTCATCCCCGAACCCTGGCCGACGGCGGGGCCAGGGAGGGCGACGTGATCACCCTGGCGACGGCTCAGGGCCAGGCGGCGCTGCACGCCTACAGCCATCCGGGGGTCTATCCGGGAGTGGTGGTGGTACCGGCGGGGCAGGGACACACCCGGATGGGACGCTATGCCCGGGGCCAGGGCGTAAACCCGGTGGCCTTGTTGGACCCTGTGGTCGATTCCCGTTCCGGCGCGCCGGGTGCGGCGGCCCCCATCATCCGGCTCATGCCCGGCGGGCCCGGCAAGGCACTGGCCACGGTTTCGGGCAGCCGCTTCCAGCATGGCCGCAAGATTGCCGTGAGCGTACCGGCGGCCGAGGCGGACACACCGCCGCGCCCGAGCAAATATCTCGACATGGACAATTTCCCGCTGACCCTGCCGTTGCCCGAGGGGTACGATCCAAAGCGCGATTTCTATCCGCCCCACGACCACCATACCTACCGCTGGGCCATGGTGGTGGATTTGGATCGCTGCATCGGTTGCAGTGCCTGCGTGGCGGCCTGCTACGCGGAAAACAGCGTGGGTGTCGTTGGCGAGGATCAGGTGATCGCCGGCCGGGAAATGGCCTGGATCCGCATCGAGCGCTACCAGGACGATCATGACCCGACGCGGCTCATATTCCTGCCCATGCTGTGCCAGCACTGCGACAATGCCCCCTGCGAATCGGTCTGCCCGGTCTACGCCCCGCACCACTCCAATGAGGGGCTCAACAACCAGATTTACAACCGCTGCATCGGCACCCGCTACTGCGGCCAGAACTGCCCCTACAAGGTGCGGCGGTTCAACTGGTTCACCTGGCAGTGGCCCGAACCGCTGAATTTGCAACTCAATCCCGATGTGACCGCGCGCAGCGCAGGGGTGATGGAGAAGTGCTCTTTTTGCGTGCAGCGGATCAAGAAGGCCCGCACACAGGCCAAGAATGAAAAGCGCGACATCCGCGACGGCGAGGTGATCCCGGCGTGCGTGCAGACCTGTCCTGCCGGGGCCCTGCGGTTCGGCAACCTGATGGACCCCCAAAGCACGGTGCGCAAGCTGGTGGACAGCCCAAGAGCCTATCAGGTGCTGGGGTATTTGAACACCAAACCGGCGGTAATTTACTTGAAAAAAGTGATACAGAAGATTTAAGTCTTAAAGGTGCGCAAGAGTCGGTTAGAGTTTTCGGTATCGGGTGTTAGAGATTGTTTGCTTCTTGGAAAGGGTACCCGTGGCGCTGACCTATCAATCCATTGACAATACCGTGCTGGACACGCTGCGGCCGCCGGATCGCACCTACTGGCTGGTGATCGCGCTGCTGTCCGCCGGGGTGCTGGTGGGAGCCGGCTGCTGGGGGTATCAGATCCTGGTGGGCATCGGCGTGGGCGGACAGAACAATCCGGTGCACTGGGGCACCTACCTGATCAACTTTGTCTTCTGGGTCGGGATCGCCCACTCGGGCACCCTGATCTCGGCCATTCTCTACCTGTTCCGGGCCGGCTGGCGCAATCCCATCGCCCGGGCCGCCGAAACCATGACCGTCTTCGCCGTCTGCGTGGCCGGGCTCTATCCGTTCATCCATTTGGGACGCGTCTGGATGGTTTACTACATGCTGCCGCTGCCCAACCAGCGCACTTTGTGGCCCAATTTCCAGT
>JAGTVD010000419.1 GCA_018224505.1 Desulfatitalea sp.
CGATCCCAGTCCGAACTGCCCGTGATCCAGGTGCAGCACCACCATGCCCATGTGGCCGCCTGCATGGCCGAACATGGCCTGGACGGACGCGTGCTGGGCCTGGCCTTTGACGGCACCGGTTACGGCCCGGACGGCACCGTGTGGGGCGGGGAGCTGATTGCCGCGGACCTGGCCGGCTACCACCGGGTGGCCCACCTGGCCTGCGTCCCCATGCCGGGCGCCACCGCCGCTATCCGGGAACCGTGGCGCATGGGCCTGGCCTATCTGCAACAGGCCTTCGGCGATGGCGTGTGGGATCTGGACCTGCCGTTTTTGCACGCCCTGGACCCGGCCAAGGCCCGACTGATCGGCCACATGGCCACCCGGCGGATCAACGCACCGCTCACCTCCAGCCTGGGCCGGCTGTTCGACGGCGTGGCGGCCATCATCGGCCTGCGTCAAACCGTCTCCTTTGAAGGCCAGGCCGCCATGGAGCTGGAAATGATCGCCGACGGCGAAGCCCACGGCCGCTACCCGGGCACCTGGGAACCGGGCGCAGTGAAGCAGGTGGCCACCGCCCCGATCATCACCGCCATTGTGGCGGACTTACAGGCCCGTGTGCCGGCATTTGTCATCGCCCGCAAATTCCACGACACCCTCTGCGGTCTCTGGACCGACCTGTGCCGGGTGTTGCGGGATGAAACCGGCCTGGATAGAGTGGTCCTCAGCGGCGGCTGCTTCCAGAACCGCCTGCTGCTCGAAGGCCTTACCACTGCCTTGCAACAAGCAGGGTTCGCGGTGTACAGTCACCAGCAGGTCCCCACGAATGATGGGGGAATTGCGCTGGGACAAGCGGTCGTTGCAGGAAAATTGCTGCAAGCAGGGGAAACCGGGCCAACACACCCTTTTAAGTGAAGGTATTCTTTCCGTGACCATTGACAATGCGACCTTTTCCGACGCCTTTCGCGATCCCGACATCGCTCGCGCACTGGTGCGCGATATCGAACAAGCGGCCGTCGCCCCCATGCGGTTGATGGAGGTGTGCGGCACCCATACCATGGCCATTTTCCGCCATGGCATTCGCGGCCTGTTGCCACCGACCATCACCCTGCTTTCGGGGCCTGGCTGCCCGGTGTGCGTCACCGACACCCTGGACATCAACGCCTTCATCGCCCTGTCCCAGCAGGATGGGGTGACGGTGGCCACCTTCGGTGACCTGATGCGGGTTCCGGGCAGCTTCACCTCCCTGCGCCAGGAAGTGGCCGAGGGGGCCGATGTGCGCGTGGTCTATTCGGCCATGGACGCCGTGGAACTCGCCCAGCGACACCCGGATCGAACCGTGGTTTTCCTGGGGGTGGGGTTTGAAACCACCGCCCCCACCGTGGCGGCGGCCGTGCTGACGGCCCGGGACCGGGGGGTGACCAATTTCTGCGTCTACTCGGCCCACAAAGTGGTGCCGCCGGCCCTGGATGCCCTGATGGCCGCCCCCGACACCCGCATCGACGGCTTTCTGCTGCCGGGCCATGTGTCGGTCATCATCGGCACCGAGGCCTACCGCCCGTTTTTCCAGCAATTCGGCAAACCGTGTGTGGTCGCCGGTTTCGAACCCCTGGATATTCTGGAGGCGGTGCGCCGCCTGGCCCGCCAGATCACCTCCGGCCGCCCCCAGCTGTCCAATGCCTACAGCCGTGCCGTAAGCGACATGGGCAACCCGTTGGCACGCCGTGTGATGGAGACGGTGTTCGCCCCCTGCGACGCCCGTTGGCGCGGCCTGGGGGTCATACCCGGCAGCGGTCTGGCCATCCGGCCCGAACTGGCAGCCTTCGATGCCGCCCGCCGTTTTAACATCGCCGTGGTGGAGATGCCCGAACCCAAAGGGTGCCTCTGCGGGCCCGTGCTCACCGGCGCCCGGCAACCCACCGACTGCCCCCTTTTCGGGAAGCGCTGCACCCCCATGGACCCCGTGGGCCCCTGCATGGTCTCCAACGAAGGCAGTTGCGCGGCGTTTTATCGTTATTTTACGTAGCTGTATTTAAGACTTTTAGCTTTATACGATGCGATCCGTCTCA
This sequence comes from Desulfatitalea sp., assembly GCA_018224505.1. Lineage (GTDB taxonomy): Bacteria > Desulfobacterota > Desulfobacteria > Desulfobacterales > Desulfosarcinaceae > Desulfatitalea. Next base: position 2,049 of record JAGTVD010000419.1, read on the forward strand.
CACCCACCCAAACCCCATGGCTGCTGCGATATGCTAAGCACAGACAAAATTTTGCTCGATCACGGTGCCGGCGGCAAGATGGCCCATCAACTGACCACCGGGCTGCTGCTGCCGATGTTCGACAACCCCCTGCTGGCGCAGCTGCACGACGGGGCGGTGTTTGACGTGGGCGAGGGGCGCCTGGCATTTACCACCGACACTTTTGTGGTGGACCCCCTTTTTTTTCCCGGTGGCAACATCGGCGATTTGGCGGTCAACGGTACGGTGAACGACGTGGCCATGTGCGGCGCCGTGCCGCGCTACCTGAGCATGGGGTTGATCGTGGAAGAGGGATTGCCCATGGATGTGCTGCGCCAGGTGCTCGCCAGCGCCCGGGCGGCCATGGACCGCGCCGGTGTGCAGCTGATCACCGGTGACACCAAGGTGGTGCCCAGGGGCGCGGCGGACAAACTCTTCATCAACACC
>JAGTVD010000420.1 GCA_018224505.1 Desulfatitalea sp.
ATTTTGACCTCGGCGTTGCGACCATCATAGCCGCCGGTGCCCTGCACCTGTTCCTGATCGGTTTTTGGAAACGTCTCCCCCGCTGGGTAGGGGTTTCCTTGACGGCCGCCTATGCCTATTTTTTATATAGCGGCATCATTCGATAGGGGGGCATCCAGAAACAAACAAAATGGCCATTTCCGGATGGGCAATCGTTTAACCGCGATCGCTGTGGCCCGCTATTTGCGCACCAGGCGCTGGAACGCTTCGCGGACCAGGTTGGTTCCATGCACGCGCCAGTTTCCGTTTGCGTCTTGCGACCCCTGCAAGCGGCCTTCTTTGAGCCAGCGTTGAACACCCGCCACTGTCAGATAGGTCAATTCGGCAAACGCTTCCACGGAAAAGTCCTTGCGGCCACCGGCAGTCGTTGCGGCCGGTGCGGACGGCTTCATGCTTTCGGTTGGCGCCGGGGCGGTGTCTGATTCACTGGCGTTGGCAGCGGCCGCAACGACGGCCAGTTGATCGGCCGGCACTTGCCATGTGCCGCCTTGTTTTTGACCTGCGATCTTTCCGTCACGCAACCACTTGGAAACCGTGGAAGGGGTCACACCCGCCTGTTCGGCGAAATCCCGGGTGGTCAGCATTTCATTGGGTTTAGACATCGTTGTGCTCCTTTCGGATTGTACCGCGCCATCAGCGACATGGATCAATGATAAAGCATCATCTCAAAAACGATGGTAAGATGCAAGTTGCCGGCGATTTCCGCCATTTGACACGTTATCCATGTACACTTACAATGGGTTGCAGTTCGAAATAAGTTGTTTGGCAAAGGCCTGCGCAGTTCAGTGAATCGAAAACCACACGCGGCCATCGCAATTTGGTTGCTTTCGCGGCAGCGATTGCGGCAGAAAGAGACCCATGGATCTGTCGGCCATTTTCAATGCGGTGCGGATTCCAGCGCATGACCGCACGGTGGAGGACCCCTTTGCCGGGTTGCGGGTGGGGGATCGCCTTACCGGGCAGGTGTTGCAACTGGAGGCGGACGGGCGGGTGTTGATCGACCTGGGCCGCTTTCAGGCCCTGGCCCAGGCCACCGTTGCGGTCCAGCCGGGGCAGGTGCTGGCGCTCAAGGTGGCCAGCACCGGGGTGCCGCTGCAGCTCAAGCTGGATACCGACAGCGTGGCACCGGGGCAGCGACCGCTGCCCCAAATGGCCTTGTCGGCATTACTGGAAGGACCGGAGCGCCAGCGTTTGATAGCCGTGATCGATCGCGTGCTCGCCACCACCCTGCGCCCAACGGCCGATGGTGGCCGGGCAGACATGCCGGGCGTTGCGCTGCAGCGCCCGTTGGCGAATGATCCCGGCATCGCTGGGGGGCAACTGTCCGGGGCACCGGGCAGTGCTCCGGCAGGCCCAACGACCGCATCGATTGCGCAGGCCCTTTTACAAATCAAAGGGCTTTTCGAGCCGCCACCGACCGCTGCTGCGACCGACCAATGGACCCAGTGGGTCCGAACGGCCGTCGAGGATCGCGGCGTCTTGTTCGAGATCAAGCTGGCCGATGCGTTGGCCGCCCGACCGCTGGTCCCGCCGGGCGATCGGGCCGCCGGCGCAGGCAATCCGCCCGGCGATGCCCGGGCCGGCGCGCAGATGGCCGATCGCCAGGAGGCCAACCCCGTCACCGTTACCGGCACCGGGGCCGATGCGCTCGCAAGGGCGGTACAATCCATTTTTATGCGGGACCTCAAACCGCACTTGCTGATCCTGCAAAACTTTCTCGGCGGACCGGAAGATGTGACCGCCGGGGCCGCCTTGGCACTCAAACCCAAAGAGCTGGCATTCCTGCGACAGACCGTGAACCACATGCTGCATCATGTGGAGCAACAACAGGAGCGCGCCGTGCAACGGGCGGGCGGCGGCGAGTTGTTCCAGGTGCTGGCCCACCTGGTGCCTGCGGAAGACGGACGGCGTCCGGTTCAGTTCAAGGTCTACTATCCCAAGCGTGGCGACGGGCGTTCCGAGCCCGGGCACCGGATCGCGTTGCTGCTGGATATGGATCGGCTGGGACCGGTGCGGGTCGATCTGTCCATGCTCCACAATGACCTGCGCATCCTCTTTCATGTGCGCGACGATGGGGTCAGGCAACTGCTCGAACCGCATGCCCCGGCCGTGGCCCACATATTGGAGGGCCATTTCGACCATGTGCAGGTGATCACCCAGGTCTCCCAGGAGGCCATCGCCCGGTTTGCAACCGAGGATCTGCAAGGCCCGGCGGTGGGCAGAATCGATATCCAGGCATGAATGGTGAACAACGTAAAAAAGCGGCGGCCCTGCGCTACGATGTCGGCGGCGACCATGCGCCGAAGGTGGTGGCCAAGGGACGCGGTAAAATGGCCGAGCGAATCGTGGCCCTGGCCCAAGCGCATCAGGTGCCCTTGGTGCAAGACCGCAACCTGGTGCAGATGCTGGAGGCCCTCGATGTGAATACCGAAATTCCGCCCGCCCTCTATCAAGCCGTGGCCGAAGTGCTGGTATTCATCTACCGCATGAATCGATCCCAATGACGCCCTTCGATCTCGAAAACACGGCCCTGGACGGCGTGCACCTGATTGAGGCCGGCGCCGGCACCGGTAAAACCTACACCATCGCCGGCCTTTTTTTGCGGCTGATCGTGGAGCAGGGGCTGGCCATCGACCGGATTCTGGTGGTGACCTATACCAAAGCGGCCACCGAAGAGCTCAAGAGCCGTATTCGCCTGCGTTTACTCGAAGCCAAGGAGATCTTCGGCGGCCAGCGTCCCGCCGAACCCATGACCGACGCCATGGTCCGGCACGGGGTATCGCACCGGCTGGCCCTGCGGCGTATTCAGGATGCCCTTGTCGATTTCGATCAGGCCGCCATTTTTACCATTCACGGCTTTTGCCAACGCCTTTTGCAGCACTTCGCATTCGAAACCGGCCACCTGTTCGAGGCCGAGCTGGTCCAGGACGCGCAGCCCTTGATCCAGGAGGTGGCCGATGATTACTGGCGGCGTTACGTCAGCCGGGCGCCGGACGAGCTGGCGGGATATGTGGTGGACCGTCTGAAGGGTCCCCAGGGATGGGTCGCCCTGTTCCAGCACAGCCGTTTTCCAGGGCTGCGGCTGCTGCCGGAAGCGTTCAAGCCGGCTCTGACAGGCATTGCCCCCTGGCGCGCCGCCGCCCGACAGGTGGTGCAGCAATGGCCTGAGGTCCGGGAAGAAGTGCTGGCGCTGCTATACTCCGAAGGGTTGCATGCCAATGTCTACGGGGCCGGCACGCCGGACCCCCAGCGGCCGTCGATCACCAAACGGATGCGCAAGGTGGGCGAACTGACCGGTGTCTTGGATCAGTGGCAGGGTGACTATCCCCTTTTCAAGGGCTTCGAGAAAGTCACTCAATCCAGTATCGATCGGTACACCAAGAAAAACCATCCGCCCCTGCGCCATCCTTTTTTCGAGTGGTGCGACCATGCCCTGGCGTGTTACACGGCGCTGGAGGATCAGCTGGCCGCTTATCTGCGTTATCTGAAGATCAAGTTTCTGCAACAGGCCGGCCCGCGCCTGACGGCCAAGAAGCGCCGTCGGAATATCCTTTTTTTCGATGACCTGTTGCTGCAAGTGTATGACGCACTGGACAGTGATCGCCGCAGTGGTTTGGTGGCGGCCATTCGTGTCCAGTATCAGGCGGCCCTGGTGGATGAGTTTCAGGACACCGACCCATTGCAGTATGCTATCTTCGACGCCCTCTTCGCCGGTGGACAGCCCCTGTTGTTCATGATCGGCGATCCCAAACAAGCCATATACAGCTTTCGCGGCGCCGACATCTTTTCCTACCTGCAAGCCCGGCGCAACGCCCGCCAGCGCCACACCCTCACCCGCAACTGGCGTGCCACAGCCCCCTTGATCAGTGCGCTCAACACCCTCTTTGCAGCTCATCCACGCCCCTTCGGGTTCGACCAGATCCCCTACGAAGCTGCCGTCGCGGCCGACACCACCGTTGCAGGGCAAGAACCGCCATTTGTGCTGTGGCACCTGAGCCGCTCCGATTCCGGCGATGTACACCGACCGATTCCGCGCTCCGAAGCCGTGCCGCGCATCGTGGCGGCGGTGGCCGAGGAGATCACGCGCTTATTGTCCGATCCGGAAAGCGCCATTGTTCCGGAGCAGATCGCGGTGCTGACACGCACCCATTACCAGGCCCAGGCGGTAAAAGCGGCTTTGTCCCGGCGGCGCGTCCCGGCTGTCCTGCACAGCGCCGGGCGGGTGTTCGACACCCCCGAAGCCACGGAGCTTACCTTTGTCTTGTCGGCCCTGGCTTCCCCGGCCGACCCACGCAAGGTGCGCACGGCGCTGGCCACCCCCATGATCGGCGCGGATGCCGCTACCCTGTGTGCCTCCGTGGAGCAGCCCACAGAGACTTGGCAGGTGCGATGGGCCCGGTTCGACGGTTACCATCAGCTCTGGCTGCGTTACGGCTTTTATCGCATGTTCAGCCACTTCATGGCCCAGGAAGGGATCAAAGCCCGTTTGCTGGGCTTGCCCGACGGTGATCGGCGTTTGACCAACTTGCTGCACCTGGCGGAACTGCTCCACCAGGCTGATCAAACCTATCAGTTCGGACCCGAGGGAATGATGAAATGGTTGACGGCCCAATGCCAGACCGACACCGCGGCCGGAGATGCCGAGATGCTGCGTCTGGAGAGCGATGCCCATGCCGTGCGCATCATCACCATCCATAAAAGCAAGGGTTTGCAATTTGAGGTGGTCTTTTGCCCATTCACCTGGGAGGGGGTTAAAATCGGAAGCGACACTGCGGTGTTCCATGACCCCGGCGCCGGCGAGCAGCTTACGCTGGCCATCGGCCCCGGCCTGGACCCTGAACACCAGCAACAGGCCGCCGCCGAAGCCTTGTCCGAGAACTTGCGGCTGCTCTACGTCGCTCTCACCCGCGCGCGGCTACGGTGCTACATGGTGTGGGGGTGCATCCGGGAAACCGAACTGTCGGCGCCTGCCTACCTGTTTCATAGTCCACTCACGCCAACCGGGACGTGGATGACCGACCTGCAAACCAAAATGAAATCCATGACCGACGCTGACATGCTCGCCGAGCTGCGCCTTCTGGCGGACCGTTCCGGGGGTGCGATCGCCATCGCCCCATTGCCCGAACCCGGCTCGGTCCGCTACGCCCATCCTGGCGACCGGTCCGTCCCACTGCACCGACGGCGTTTCGAACGGTCCCTCGGCCGTGGCTGGCGGGTGGCCAGTTTTTCCGCCATGACGGCCGGAATATCACCCGAGGAGGCGGATCGTCCGGACCGGGACGCCACTGCGTCGGATGTGATACCGCTCGAGCCCGCTCCGGCGGGTTTCGAGCGACTGGCCGATTTTCCCAAAGGCGCCAGCGCAGGTCTCTTCTTTCACGACCTGCTGGAGCATTGGGATTTTACCCAAAGCGCCGACCCGGCGCGCGGTACCTTAGTGAGCGACACCTTGACGGCCCATGGGTTCGATGTCCGCTGGACGGAAACAGTGGACCGGATGCTGACCTATCTATCCGCAGCACCGCTACCCGTCCCGACGGGTGATTTGCCACTGCAGTTGTCCCGGGTGCCTGCCGGCCGACGGGTCAATGAAATGGAGTTCTACTTCCCGCTCAAGCGGGTGATGCCGCAACAGCTCAAGCAGCTCTTCGCCGATCATGGCCGGCCCCATATGGCCGATTTACCGGCCGACCCTCTGGACCGTCTGAATTTCGCGCCCATGCACGGTTATCTCAAGGGGTACATCGATACCATATTCTTCCATGACCGGCGCTACTACCTGGTGGACTGGAAGTCCAATCACTTGGGCGACACCCCCGAGGCGTATACCGCCGACCGCCTCGCGCACGCCATGGCCGAAGCCTACTATTTCCTGCAGTACCACCTCTACGTGGTTGCCCTCGATCAACTGCTTCGCACCCGTGTGCCGGACTACCTTTATGAACAGCACTTCGGCGGTGTTTACTACCTGTTTTTGCGCGGCATCCAAGGCCCGACCAATGGCATTTTCCATGCAGTGCCGGATCCGGGTTTAGTCAAAGATTTAAGGGAACTATTCATAGGCGGGGGTGGCCAATAAAACAATCCATAACCCAATCAACCGAACAACCATTCAACCGAACAACCGAACAACCAAACAACCGTTCAACCGACCAACCAACCAACCAACCCACTAACCCACAACCGGACCACCCAATGCAAAACATTCACATTCCGACGCTTTTTCAAGACCGACCCCTCAATGCCATCGATTGGGTTTTCGCCCGGACGGTGCAGCGGTTAGGCCGTTGCACGGATCCGTGGGTGGGTTTGGCGGCGGCCCTGGTCAGCCGTGCAGCGGGGGAGGGGCATGTCTGCCTTGATTTGGCGGCAGCCCATGGTCCCGCGGTGGCCGGCGTCGCCCGGATGCCGGATGGGCCCGTGCCCGAGACCCCTGAACAATGGCGAGGACGACTGTGCGCCTGTGCCGCCATCGGCATACCTGGGGATTTCCGACCGCTGATCCTGGACGGAGAGCGGCTTTATCTTCATCGTTATTGGCATAACGAGGATTCATTGACCCGGTCCATTCTGGCGCGCTGTGGGCCCCCAGCCGAGGCGGTGCCGGAAGCCGAACTTGCAACAGCCTTGGCGACGATCTTCGCCGACAGTGATGCCGGGCAGCAGCGTGCGGCACGGGTAGCCGCCAGCCGTTGGTTCAGCGTGATCTCAGGCGGTCCCGGAACCGGAAAAACCTACACGGTGGCCCGCATCATCCGGCTGCTGCAAGCGTTGCATCCGCAGCGTCCTTTGACGATCCACCTGGCGGCCCCCACCGGCAAGGCTGCGGCCCGGCTGCAAGCATCGGTGCAGGCGGTTTTCGCTACCGGCAGTGAATCGGTGGACGGCGGTGCGGCCAAAATCCACCCAGCCCAGACCCTGCACCGGTTGCTGGGATTCATGCCGGCGGGGGCGAAGTTTCGCTACCATGCCGACAATCCTTTGCCATCGGACGTGGTGATCGTGGATGAAGCTTCCATGATCGACCTGGCGTTGATGGTGCGTTTGATGGCGGCCTTGTCCGCCCAAACCCGATTGGTGCTGGTCGGAGACAAGGATCAGCTGGCTTCGGTGGAAGCCGGTGCCGTGTTGGGAGATATCTGTTACGGCGTTTCCCGTGGTGTCGATGGCAACGGGGGCAGCGGTGGCCCGGACAGCGGGCGAAGGGCGGCTGCGGTTGTGACGGACGATGCCGCCTATAGTTTGCGCGCGCAGATCGCCGTACTGGAACGCAGTTACCGTTTCGACGCCCGAGGTGGCATCGGGGCGCTCAGCCGGGCCATCAATGCCGGTCAGCCGGAGGCGGCGCTGGCGCTGTTGGGGGATCGGGATCAGGAGACCATCGGGTTAACTCCGCTCGATGGTTGGGCGGCGCTGGCCGCCGGGCTCGAGGAGCGCGTGCTGGCAGCCTTTGGTCCGCTGTTTGAGGGCGGCGGTCCCGGTGCGGCCCTGGAAACCCTCAACCGCTTTAGAATTCTCTGTGCGGTGCGCAAAGGGCCTTTTGGCGTGGAGGCGATGAACGGGTACGTCGAGCAAGTGTTGCGCGCCCACGGCCGGATTCCCCCGGCCGCTGCCGCGCCATCGCCCTGGTATTCCGGTCGCCCGGTGATGATCACGCGCAACGACTACTACCAGGGGTTGTTCAATGGGGACGTGGGCGTTGCCCTGGATAGCGCGTCCGGCGCCGAGCACTCGGTTCGGGTGGCTTTCCCCGATGGCCAAGACCATTTCAAACAACTGGCGCGCCACCAGCTGCCGGGCCACGAAACCGTGTACGCCATGACGGTTCACAAGAGTCAGGGTTCGGAGTTCGACCATGTGGTGTTGGTGCTGCCCGACCAGGATCTGCCGCTGCTCACGCGTGAACTGATCTATACGGCCGCCACCCGTGCCCGGCAGACACTTCATATCTGGGCGCCGCCCAAACTGCTGGCACTGGCGGTTACCCGTAAAATTCAACGCAGCTCAGGCTTGCGCGACGCGCTGTGGCCGCCCTTTTCCTCCGCTGCATCTTGACGCAAATTTAGCCGCATCGCGTGTCATCCCCGTCCATAGGTGATGGTCATTTGCTTCAATCGATGCGCCAGTGCTTTTGTCAGGCGCCGCGGGTCGACTCGCCAGCGCCAGTTGCCGTGCGCTTTTCCCGGGCGGTTCATGCGCGCCGTGCGGCCCAAACCCAGGATATCCTGCATCGGCACCAGGGCCATGCGGGCGGGGGATTGCATCACCATGCGAATCAGGTCCCAATGGACCTGGCCGTCGGATACGGGATAGCCCAGGTAGCGTTTCAGGCGCCGCTTTTCCACGGCCGTAGCCTCGGATTGAAACCACCCTTTAACGGTGTTGGTGTCGTGGGTTCCGGTGAAAAAGGCGCAGTGCGGCGGTATCTGGTGGGGCAGGTAGGGGCTATGGGGAAAGTCTGCGCCAAAGGCGAAGAGCGCCACCCGCATGCCCGGGATATCGAAGCGCTGCAGAATTTCCCGTACATCGGCGGTAATCACACCGAGATCTTCGGCTACCATGGGCATCAGAGGATAGCGGCGCAGGAGGCACGCCAGGAATTCCTCGGCGGGGGCAGCTGTCCAGCGGCCGTCCATGGCGGTGGTGTGGTGGGCGGGCACCTCCCAGAAGGCCACCAGGCCCCGGAAATGGTCGATGCGGACCCAGTCGAAACGGTCCAGATTGTGGCCGATCCGGTGCAGCCACCACCTGTAACCGGTGGTTTGCAGCTGTTGCCAGGCGTAAACCGGGTGGCCCCACAACTGACCCGTGGCGCTGAAGTAATCCGGCGGCACACCGGAAACGGCCGCGGGCCCGAGGTCGTCATCCAGTTGGAACAGATCGGGGTGGGCCCACACGTCGGCACTGTCACCGTTGACATAGATGGGGATATCCCCGAACAGTTGGACCTCCTTTTCGGCGCAATAATGGCGCAGGTCCCGCCATTGGGCGTCGAAGAGAAACTGCAGGAATTTCTCCTTCTGTATTTCCGCCTTTAAGTGACGCTCGATCTGCCGCAAGGCGCTCTTGCGGCGCCGCTTGATGGGATCAGGCCATTGTTGCCAGGGTTGATTCCGGAAGTGTCCCTGGAGTACTTTAAAGCGGGCGGCATCGTCCAGCCAGGCGGCATTGGACTGGCAGAACCGGCCGAAGGCCTCACGGGTGCGGCGCCCGGATTTGGCTTTGAAGCGTCTGAAGGCGATGTCGAACAACCGGTTCTTATAGCTTGTTGCGGTTCGATAATCGGCACTTCGTGCTTTGAAACGGGGCAACGGGTCAAGGTCCCCGGCTTCGATGAATCCGTCCTGGACCATTTGCTCCGGGCTTATGAGCAAGGTGTTCCCGGCGAAAGCGGACCAACTGTAATAGGGAGAGTAGTCGCCATTGGGGTGGATGGGGTTCAGAGGCAGTATCTGCCACAGGCGCTGTTGAGCGCTTTGCAGAAAATCAGCAAAAAGGCGCGCACCAGGGCCCATGTCACCGATGCCAAACCGCGAGGGCAGCGAAGTGATGTGCAGCAATATCCCCGAACAGCGTTCGATGGTGGTCATGTCGTGAAATTACTTGAATTTGGATTTGGCGGACTTGATGGCATCGCTTAACGATTTCCAAGCGCCCTCAACCCCATCTTTCAACTCCTCCCAGGCTTTGCCGCCGGATTGGCGCAGATGCTCCAGCTTTTCTTCGAACTCCTGGCCCTTGTCACGCAGCGATTCGATCTGTTTTTGATACGTGGCTTTGGAGGCATCCTTTGCACGGGCGGCCTTTCCTTCAAGTTTATCAATTTCCGCCTGCCACTTTTCCATCTTGTCTTTGATCTTCTCTATATAGGCTTCCTGCCTGGCTGCAGATGTACTGCCGCTTTTCACTTCCAAGAGGCTGTTGATGCTGCCGTGCGCGTTGGTCAAGGTCGTCGGGCAATTCGGGTCGACCACCCACACCCCATCCACGACGAACTTGTATTCATAAGTGCCCGGGTCCAATTTCTTCTCTTTTTTCCAAATTCCCGATCTGTTCTGCTTCAAAGCGTCACTGGTGGGTGACCAGTCGTTGAAGCTGCCGGATAGAAACACCTCACGGGCTTCCGGGGCCATCAGTGCGAAGGTGATGCGTTCTTTGTGTGCGCTCATAACGATTCTCCTTTTTCATCATATTAAGGTTGGTGTCTTGCGGCCGGTGTCCTTTTCGGCCCAAACCGTAACAGCATCGGCAGGCAATACCACGAAGCCATTATCCACCCTCACACTTTGATCCGAAGATAGCAACAGTATCTTATCGGCGGGACTGCACAACGGAACGTGCTGGGCCGCAGCCGAAAGATTGCAGGCCACCATCAGCGGGCCACGAGTCATGACCAGCCATCCGGCGCTTTCATCGAAATCGATCCGCGCGCTTTCCATGCGGCCGTCGGTGAGGGTTGGATAGCGCCGGCGCAACTGGATCAGCGCCCGGTACCATTGCAGGATGTCACTGTGGGGTGGGCGTTGCGCTTCACGCCAATCCAATTTGGAACGACTGAAGGTTTGGGGGTCCTGGGGATCGGGGATCTGTTCAGGGACCCATCCGAAGGCGACAAACTCTCTGCGGCGGCCCTGACGGACGGCCTCTGCCAATTCAGGGTCCTGGTGATCGGTGAAATAGAGGAAAGGGGTCTTGGCGCCCCACTCCTCACCCTGGAAGAGCATGGGGATAAAGGGTGCGGTCAGCAACAGCGTGGCGCCTATTTTGAGACGTCCTGTGGAGATTAATTGGCCCATGCGATCTCCCAGGGCACGATTGCCCACCTGGTCATGGTTTTGCAGGCATCCCACGAAGCTGTGGCCGGTGATGCCTTCGACCGGCCGACCGTGGCGCCGCCGTCGGTAGACCGAATAGCATCCGTCGTAAACCAACCCCCGGTTCAACACTTTGGCCAGGTCGGTCAAACGGCCGAAATCGCGGTAGTACCCCTGGCGCTCGCCGGTCAGAACGGCATGCAGCGCGTGGTGGAAGTCTTCGTTCCACTGGGCATCGATACCGTATCCGCCGGCTGCGGGGGGACGCACCACCCGGGGATCGTTGAGATCGCTTTCGGCGATCAGCACCAGGTGGCGACCCAGGTGGGCTTGCAGCTGCCGGGTTTCAGCGCTCAGCTGTTCCAGAAAGTGGATGGCCGAAGTGTCCGCGAAGGCGTGCACAGCGTCAATGCGCAGACCGTCGATGTGGTAGTCACGCATCCACATCAAGGCATTGTCAATGAAAAAACGGCGCACCGGGTCACTGCAGGCGCCATCCAGGTTGACGGCCGCGCCCCAAGGCGTGGCATAGCGTTCGGTGAAATAAGGGCCGTAACGGCCAAGGTAATTGCCGGTGGGGCCCAGGTGGTTATAAACCACATCCAGCAAAACGGCCAGGCCGCGCTGGTGGCAAGCGTCCACCAGCCGTTTGAGCCCCTCTGGTTGGCCATAGGAATGGTGGGGTGCGAAAAGGGCCACGCCATCATAACCCCAGCCCCGTGATCCGGAAAAGGCCGCCACGGGCATCAACTCCACATGGGTGATTCCCAGGTCGACAAGGTTGTCCAGGTGCGCAATGGTCCCATCGAAGGTGCCTTCCGGGGTGAATGTGCCGATATGCAGTTCGTAGATGATCGCTGCGCTCAACGGCGGCGGTTGCCAACCGGAATCGTTCCAGGCAAACCGTTCGTGTTCCACCCAGCGGGAGTTGCCATGAACGCCGTCGGGTTGCCAGGGGGAACGCGGGTCAGGGTAAGGGCCCTGACCATCGATGAGAAAAGCGTAATCGGTACCGTGGCTCAGAAACGGTGCGGACAGGGTCCAGGTGCCGTCACCGTTGGGGATCATATCATAATGGCGCTCGTTGCAGGCCAGAGCCACTGTCCTGGATTGGGGCGCCCAGACCTGAATATCGACCATTGGGTTTACTCCTCTTTCACCAGCAGGGCGACCGGAAACCGGTCCAGCAGCACTTCCATCGGGACACTGCCGCCTGATATCTTCTCGCCGGTGAGGATATTGCGCCACGGCGCCGGTGGCAGGGTCAGGGTTGTCCCCGCCCATCCCCCATCGATTCCCAAAATGAGCCGTGGCACGATGGTTAGCGACTGATGTCCGCGTAAATAGGCCACGACATGATCGGCTTTTGGGCCGGCGGCGGTGATCGGCTGATAATGGCCCCGGGGTCCGAACAGGTCAGGTCGGTTCCGCCGCAGGGAAAGCACTTGCTGAATGAGCCACAGTTTCGGCAGTCCCTCGTCCATCCGAGCCATGATCTCTTCCACGCTGCTGCCATCGAGCGCTTCCAGCAACCGCAGTCGCAGACCATAGTCCACCGGTCGGCGGTTGTCCGGATCCACCAGGCTCAGATCCCACAGCTCCGTTCCCTGATAAATATCCGGGACGCCGGGACTGGTCAGTTTGAGCAAGGTTTGCGCCAGGCTGTTGATACGACCCGGCAGCACCAGGGGAGACACAAAGGTTCCCACGTCTTTGCGAAAGTCAACATCTGAAAGCACCGAACCGACAAAATGTTCCACTGCCGCTTCGTAGGCCGTGTCGGGCTGGATCCAGTTGGTGTGTTTTTTGGCTTCGCGTACCGCCTTTTCCAGGTAGGCGATCATGCGCTCTGCATCGATGGGCCAGGCACCGACCAGTGTCTGGTAGAACAGATATTCGGTGGCGGCCTCCGGGGCGGCATTTCGCCGGTGGTGCTGGTTGCGGGATTTCCAGCGCGTGACGGCGGCGGCCCATTGATCCGGTATTTCGGATAGCAGCGCCAGGCGGGCGCGCACATCCTCGCTGCGCTTGGTATCGTGTGTCGTGGTGGCCAGCAGGGTGTGTGGATGGCGCGCCAGTGTGGCGATTGCGGCCTGGTGAAACTGATCCGGTGTTAATGGGTAGCGGTCCGGATCGGCGCCCACCTCATTGCAGGCGATCAGCCGATGGTAACGATAGAAGGCCGTATCTTCAACACCTTTTGCCATCACCGGCCCGGTCAACTGCTGAAAGCGCATTGTCAATTGTTCTTCCGGTGCGCCCTTTCTACGCAGCAGCAGCAGATCTTCGAGAAATGCGAACAGGCCGGGGTCGAGATCCGGGCGGTTGGTTTTGGCCTGGGATACGGCCCGGTGTACCGGGTCGGTGCCGGGTTCTGAATCAGCATCCAGGTCCGTCCGTCCACGCAAAGACGCATCGATGCGTTCATAGGTGCGATAGACGGGGAAACCGATCGCAATTTCCCCCAGTGCGGCCCGCAGTTCCCGTCGCGTATAATCCCGGTGCCGCCGGTGTTGGCGGCAAATGGCGACCAAAAGCGTGGTGAGCCGCTCCAGTTCGCTGTCGAAAAGCTGGTCGAGCACCAGACGTTTGCATTGACGGACCAGGTCGGGGTAAGCCACCGTCTGGCCGGTGAATGCCACATAGATGTTGGTCAGAGCGTCCAGACCCACCCGGTCGACAAATAGGCCGGCGGCGCGATTAAGAAAATCGTAGCCCGTCGTGCCGGCAATGGGCCACTGTGGCGGCAGTGCTTCATCGGGTCCGAGGATTTTTTCGGCAACGATCCAGGCTTCGGGACAGGCGGCCCGGAGTTGCAGGAAATAACCCGTGGGGTCCCAAAGGCCATCGGGATGGTCGATGCGCAGGCCGTGCACCTCGCCGTTGCCGACCCATTGCAGGGGCAGGCGGTGGGTGGCGGCAAACACCTCAGGCCGCTCGACCCGGATGCCGATGAGGGTGTTGATGTCGAAAAAGCGCCGGTACCCGAGCTCCCCTGCGGCGCTGCGCCAGAAAGCCAGTCGGTAGTGCTGGTGTTGAATCAGTGTGTCCAGCGCATCGGGATCGGCGTTGATGCGTGCCAGTTGCGCATCGAAGGCAATGTTCGCGGCCGGGTTTTGGCGGCACAATCGGTCCAGTAGCTGACGGATAACTGCCTCCCGCGATTCACGACCACCCCGCGCTGCCGGCCGGTCGGGCCGGGTACAACAGTCGGCCAGAAACCCGAGCATTGCCGACCCGATGGCGTTTGCCGCCCGGAGCAGCATTTCAGCCGTGCTGGCCATGGTGACCGGAAAGCGGTGGTCGTGATAGTGCAGCTCAATGCTTCCACGGTTGCGAACCAGTTTGAATTCACCGTTTTCCAGGACGCGGCCGTAGTGGTCGCCCAGCACGGGCAACAGTACTTTTTTGGGATACGGACCTTCTTCTGCACGCCAATCGACATCGAAAAAGCCGGCATAGCGGCTGTCGGGCCCATGGGCGAGTACATCCCACCACCATCTGTTGCCCGGGTCTCCGATGGCCATGTGGTTGGGCACCAGGTCGATCATCTGCCGCAGCCCAGACGATTGCAGGGCCTGAACAAAAAGGCAGCGGCCCGTTTCACCCCCCAGGGAGACATCCACCCTGGTGGGGTCCACCACATCGTACCCGTGGGTGCTGCCCTCGCCGGCTTGGAGGTAGGGCGAGACGTAGCAGTGGCTGATGCCCAGAGCTGCCAGATAGGGTACCACCGTGGCCGCCTGCGCAAAGTCGAAACCGTTGCGCAGTTGGATGCGGTAGGTGGCGATCGGTTCGGGAGGTGCGGATGGGTTCATCTCACATGCCCTCTGCCTGCCATTGGCGGTTCTCGTTATTGCTTCAAGAAGAATCGGGTTTCGAAACCAGCGAGAAGATCGATATACTGTTCGAGCAGTCGGGTGAGCAAAAATTTTTCGAGTACTGTCGCCCTGGCCCGCACCCCCATTTCCTCACGCAACGGCTGCTCTTTCAAGAGTCGGACGATCCGGTCCGCCGCTTCGGCCACGCTGGAGACCAGGAAACCGTTGGTGCCGTCTGAAATTTGCAGTGGAATGCCGCCGACATTGCCACCGACAACCGGTGTGCCCTTCCACATGGCTTCGGTGACGGTCAATCCGAAACCCTCCCGTAGCGACTTTTGCAGCACCACTGCAGCCTTGCGTTGCAGTGCATTAACCAAGCATGTATCGTCCTTGGAGATCAGGATGATGCGCTCTTCCTGCTGGTTCAGCAGCTTCTTATAGATGCCGGGTCCTTCGGGATCATCGGTGGCCACGTTGCCCAGCAACACCAGGGTGGCATCGACCTGTCGGCGCGCGATTTTGAAGGCATCGATGACCCCCTGAGGATCCTTCCAGACATCGAAGCGGGACACCTGCACAACCAGGGGCAGATCCGTCGGAATGTTATAATGGTTCAGGCGTTCGTCCATATCTTCGTCGGTCAGGGATTTGTTCTTGATGGAGAAAGGGTTGATGGCCGGCATGAATATTCGTTGCGGCACTTTTACCTTCTGCTTGTACTGCTCCGCACTGACGATCATGGCATCATACTTTTCCACCATCGGTGCCAGGTATTTCCAAAGCGTGGGATTGGGTCGACTCAGGTCGATGTGACAGCGCCAGATCCAGGGGCAGCTTTTGGTGTAATGGTTGATGAGAAAGAGTGGTTGGGGGTCGTGAATAATCACCCGGTCATAGCGGTTCAGGTGCATGCGCATGGCATTCTTGCGCAGCACTTCCTCGTAGATTTGCATTTTACGTTGGGTCTGATGCATGTCAGCGCCCTGGAGCGCGTTGTGCATCTTCTTGGTGACGCTGAAAAAGTCCAATTCACCCTGAATCAGATGCCACTCGGTTTCAATACCCACCTGATTCATCAATATGGAGAGCGGATCGAGCAGTTCAGCCACACCGCCGCCGTCGAAAGTGGAGTTGATATGCACCACCCGCATGCCGCGAATGGGTCGGGCCTTTTTAAAAATACGTTCCAGGGCCGCTTCGCCGATATGCTGGACATACTTTTCGATAGGACTCACCACACCCAGGTGTTCCATTATTTTCTCCTTTGCGTCGTCCACTAAATGTCACACCTTTGCAGCACCACTACCGAACGGGCCTCGACCTGAAGAATGTCTCCCGCCTTATGCGTCTCAGGGTGTTCCGGCAATTCTTCCTGCCCGGTGTCCATTACCACAGCCCAGCAGGCACCCCACGTGCTCCCGGGCAGGGTGAAGGGCAGCGGTTCGTTGCAGGCGCTGAAAAGGATGAAAAAGCTGACATCGGTAACCGGGTCCCTGCGTGGATAAGGGTTGGGAATGGTCTCGCCGTTGAGAAAGACACCCAGGGTGCGAACCAATCCCTGGCCCCAGTCCTCCTCGGCCATTTGCGTGCCGTCCGAAGAGAACCAGGCGACATCCTTCACTTCGCTGCCATGAATGCGCTTGCCTTGAAACCATCCCCGCCGTCGCAGTACCGGGTGCTCCGCACGCAGGCGTATTATTTGCCGGCTGAAGCGCAACAGCGGCTCATCGATGTTGTCCCAGTCGTACCAGGAGATTTCGCTGTCCTGGCAGTATGCGTTGTTGTTGCCTTGTTGGCTGCGGCCGATTTCATCGCCTCCCAGGAGCATGGGGACCCCCTGGGAGAGAAACAGCGTGGCCAGGAAATTACGCTGCTGGCGGCGGCGTAAAGCCAGAATGTCCGGATCGTCCGTGCCGCCTTCGGCGCCGTAGTTCCAGGAGCGGTTGTGATCTTCGCCGTCCTGACTTTGCTCACAATTGGCCTGGTTGTGTTTTTCGTTGTAGGCGACCAGGTCGTGGAGCGTGAAGCCATCGTGGGCGGTGACGAAATTGATGCTGGCATACGGCAGGCGGGAGGTGTTTTCATAAAGATCGGAACTGCCGGTAAAACGCGAGGCGAATTCAGCCAGGGTCTGCTCCTGGCCGCGCCAGAAATCGCGCACACAATCACGGTATTTACCGTTCCACTCCGTCCACAAGGGCGGAAACTTGCCCACCTGGTAGCCGCCTTCCCCCACATCCCAAGGCTCGGCGATCAGCTTGGTCTGGCTGATTACCGGGTCTTGCTGAATCAGATCAAAGAAGGCGGACAAACGGTCCACGTCATGCAGTTCCCGGGCTAGGGTCGATGCCAGGTCGAAGCGAAACCCGTCCACGTGCATCTCCAGTACCCAGTAGCGCAACGAGTCCATCAGCAGTTGCAGCACGTGGGGATGGCGCATGTTCAGGCTGTTGCCGCAACCGGTATAGTCCATGTAATAGCGTGCATCTTCGGCCAGACGGTAGTAGTAGGCGTTGTCGATGCCTCTGAAGCAAAGGGTCGGACCGAGGTGGTTGCCCTCGCCGGTATGATTGTACACCACATCCAGAATGACTTCCATGCCGGCCTGGTGCAGCGCCTTGACCATCTGCTTGAACTCCGCCACGGCAGCGCCGGGGCGTTTGTCGAAGGCGTACTCGTTATGGGGGGCGAAATAGCCGATGGAGTTGTACCCCCAATAATTGCGCAGGCCCTTGGCGACCAGGTGCTGATCGTGGATGAACTGGTGCACCGGCATAAGCTCCACCGCCGTGATGCCCAGCTGCTTGAGATAATCGATGGCGGCAGGGTGAGCCATGCCGGCATAGGTACCACGGATTTCTTCCGGTATCTCGGGATGACGCGCGGTGAATCCTTTGACATGGATTTCGTAAATGATCGTTTCATGCCAGGGGATCTGCAACCGATGATCGCCGTCCCAATCGAAATGGGGTTGGTGGACCACGCAGCGCGGCATGAACGGTGCACTGTCGGTATTGTTATACGCTTCAGGCCCCTCGTCGAAAAGGTACGGAAATACGGCTTCGTCCCACTGAATCTGTCCATCCATGGACTTGGTGTAGGGATCGATCAGCAATTTGGAGGAATTGCAGCGGTGCCCCTTGGCCGGTTCCCACGGGCCGTACACTCTGTAGCCGTACCGCTGGCCGGGCTCAATCATGGGCAGGTAGGCATGCCAGCAGTAACCGGTGACTTCGGGCATGGTCACGCAGGTTTCGTTACCGTTTTCGTCGAAAAGGCACAGATCCACCCGCTCGGCAATTTCTGAAAAGATGGAGAAATTCGTGCCATAGCCATCATAAACGGCACCAAGGGGATACGGGTTGCCCGGAAAGGTTTTCACGGGTGGTTCCTCCTGCACGAGGGGTCACTGCAAACGTATCGGTAAACACCGGGAGGCATGAGCAAGCGCTGATCGAAACGTGCTGAACGATTTCTGCTGAACGGTACATGAAAAGTTAGGAGGTTATTATGCAAATGTCAATGGGGGCGTGACGATTGCGCCAGGGTGAGTGCATGTGTTCAAAGAGATGACCGTGGCGCGCCGTGGTGCTCGTTAAGCCGGTGTACCCGGTAGCGGGGGTGGGGCGCTGTACGCAACGGGGTTCAAGTGCGCGCTAAGGGGTGTGCTCCGGGTAGGCCCGCAAACTCACTGCGTTCAGACAGTGCGGGCCGAACAACCCTGCGCACACCCCCAAGCGTCACTAAAACCCCATTGCGGACGCAGCGCCCCACCCCCGC
>JAGTVD010000421.1 GCA_018224505.1 Desulfatitalea sp.
AATGATCCATTTGGCGTGTGACAGTACCGTCATCAGTTTGTAAGCAACGGAAAGGAATCGATCAATGGGACTCAATGTACTGGTTGTGGGGGCCGTCGCTTTAGGGCCCAAAGTGGCTTGCCGGGTCAAACGGTTGTTGCCGTCGGCTCAAATTACGATGATCGAAAAGGATTGTCGTTTCTCCTACGGCGGCTGCGGCATCCCCTACTTTGTCGGCGGTGATGTACAGAATATCGAGGGTCTGTGCTCCACCAGCGCCCATACGTTGCGGGATGCGGTATTCTTCGAAACCGCCAAGGGGGTCGCCATCCGGTCGCAAACCGAAGCGGTGGCCATTGACCGCGAACAGAAAACCCTCACCGTACGCGACCTGCGCAATGGCAGCGGCACCACGGCCTTGCCGTATGACAAATTGGTTCTGGCCACCGGTGCGACACCGGTCGTGCCGCCGATTCCGGGGGCTGACCTGCCGGGGGTCAGCGTGGTATCCAATCTGGATCACGCTGACTACATCAAGGAAAGGATCGCCCGCGGCGATGTCCATCGGGCCGTGGTGATCGGCGCCGGCGCCATCGGGCTGGAAATGGCCGAAGCGCTGGCTGACATGTGGGAGGTGGAGACCACCCTGGTGGAGATGGCCGACCAGCTGCTGCCCCAGGCCATCGGCCCCGATATGGCGCGCCTGGTGCAAAACCACATGGCTGCCAAGGGCGTCCATGTCCGGTTGTCGGACGTGGTGACCCGCATCGTGGGCGACCCCGAAACCGGCGTGACGGCCGTGGAGACCAAAAGCACCCGGATCCCGTGCGACATGGTGATTCTGGCCGTCGGCGTGCGCCCCAACGGCCGCCTGGCCGCCGAGGCCGGTTTGGCAACGGGGATGCATGGCGGCATTATCGTCGATCATCGCCTGCGCACCTCGGATCCGGATATTTATGCCGGCGGTGACTGCATCGAGATGATCCATCTGGTCAGCGGTGCGCGGGTCCCCATGCCCCTGGGCTCCCTGGCCAACCGCCAGGGGCGGATCATCGGTACCAACATCGCCGGTGGTCAGGCCCGCTTCGACGGTACGGTGGGCACCTTCTGCATCAAAGTGTTCGACGTCGGCGTGGCCAAGGCCGGTTTGACCAGCCAGCAAGCCGCGGCCGCCGGCTTCGACCCGGTCCATTCGGTGGTGGCGCAGGCGGACCGTGCCCATTTCTATCCCTCCCAGGCCATCATGTACGCCAAGCTGATCGCCGATCGCGCCACCCACCGGGTGTTGGGTATCGAGGCCGTGGGCCCCAACGGTGATGCCGTCAAGGCTCGTGTGGACGCCGTGGCCGCCTTGCTGCCCCACGGGGTGGATGTGGCCGCCATCAGTAATCTGGAGGTGGCCTATGCACCGCCTTACGCCTCGGCCATGGATATCGTCAACAATGCCGCCAACGTCCTGGACAACATCCTGATGGGCTACAACGATCCCATTGACGTGCTCGCCTTCGTGTCCGACTTCAACGCCGAGAAAACCAATGTGCTGGATGTGCGGGGCCCCGTGGAATCCAAAGCGTTTCGGGAGAAGTACGGCAAGCGCTGGCTCAACATCCCCCAGAACGAGTTGGTCCGCCGCATCGCCGAAGTGCCCAGGGGCCAGTCCATTTGTCTGATCTGCGACACCGGCCCCCGCTCCTACGAAGCCCAGCGGGTGTTGAAAGCCAATGGCATCGACAACACCAAGAACGTGCAAGGCGGTTATGGGATGCTCAGCCGCTGCGAGCCGGACTTCTGATTGTTTACTCCGGTGCGCCAGGGGCTTGCACCACCAAGAAATTTGCGCCTGAGATCGATAACCCACCAGAATGATTGGGTGCCAAAAGATGCCGAAAAAATAGACACCCTTTACAAAATGCCAAATGGCGTATATATTATTGCCAAATGCCAACCTGAACAGGTGATGCCATGCAAACAGACGCCATAGACATAGAATCCCTAAGTGCTGACCAACTGATCAGACAGCTCAAAACGGGCCTTCCAATTAAATCGTTTGATAATCTCAAAACTAAATTGGAACTCACCGACATTTCCCTGGCCCAAATTGTTCAAATTCCCAAACGCACGCTTAACCGGCGAAGGCTTCAAGGTCGGTTCAATACCGATGAATCAGAGCGTGTTCTGCGCTTGGCGCAGGTTTATGATATGGCAATTGCCGTATTCGAAAGCCAGGAAAAGGCGAAAAGTTGGCTTAAAAAGCCGGCCAGAGGATTGGGAGGAAAAATCCCGCTGGAGTACGCAGACACTTACATTGGCGCCAATGAGGTAATCAAACTGCTTGGCCGAATCGACCAGGGGGTCTTTCCTGGATGAAAATCACCGTCTGGCGGATTGTGAGGGAAAAATATCTCGATAAGGCATTGACGGGTGAAGGTGCCAAACTTTGGGGCGGGCGTTGGAATCCAGTAGGCCAGCCTGCTGTTTATTGTGCCGGGCATCTGTCACTTGGGATACTCGAAATGATCGTTCACCTGGACGAATATATTGATATCCACAGGTTTGTTGCCGTACCTGTTTCATTCAACGAAAAATCGGTGTGGACACTATCCAGTGACCAGTTGCCGGGCGGCTGGAACGAATTGCCCATCGGTCCTGCCTCAATCGCATTTGGAGAAAAATGGCTTAACGAAAAAAATCATATGGTATTAAGTGTGCCATCAATCATTGTGCCTCTTGAACACAATTATATTATCGATCCGCTACACATTGATTTCACAAGTATCGAAAGCGGTACCCCCCGAAAAATTCGACTCGATCCGCGTCTTTACAATCTGATCGCTGGAAAAAAACCAGAGCAGTCACTGTCACACTAACCCGCCCTTAACTTATAAACTTGATTGAAGAGGGCGAGGCTGGTACTAAAATTTGCATGCCTCGCCAAGCACGCATAGACACCCCCGGTGCGCTGCATCACATCATCAGTGCGAATCAATCAGGGTTTACTCAAACTGAAAGCCAATGGCATCGCCAACACCAAAAACGTGCT
>JAGTVD010000422.1 GCA_018224505.1 Desulfatitalea sp.
AACCGGTGGGGTTGTTAATCTCG
This sequence comes from Desulfatitalea sp., assembly GCA_018224505.1. GTDB lineage: Bacteria > Desulfobacterota > Desulfobacteria > Desulfobacterales > Desulfosarcinaceae > Desulfatitalea. Next base: position 24 of record JAGTVD010000422.1, read on the forward strand.
TGGGCCACACCGGCGGCCAATTGCCCCAGGGATGAAAGCTTCTGGGCCTGGCGCAGCTCCCGCTCCATGGCCAAATGCTCGGTGATGTCGTCCACCAGTTCAATGGCCGCCACCACCTGGCCGGCATTGTCCCGGATGGGCGATGAAACGATCCGCAGACTGCGCTCCCGTTGCCCCTCCCGGCGTTGAATGACCGCCTCGTGCACTAAGCCGTCCGACAGGGTCTGAAACACCGGGCAGCCCCGGCAGGGTTGGCGCTTGTCTTTGGCGCCCTGGAACTGGTAACAGTGCAGACCTTGCTCGATGGCGTCCTCTGGAACCCATTGCCGCATTTTGGGGTTCATTTCCAAAATCGTCATCTGCGGACTGATCAACGCCACACCGATGCCGATGTTTTCCAGAATGGTGCGGTTCTTCTCCTCCGAGACCCTGAGGGCCCGCTCCATTTTCTTGCGTTCGGTAATATCCATCATCACCCCGACCAGGCCGGCAACCCGGCCCTCGCTGTCCTGGTAGGTGGCCTTGCTGAACAGGGCATCGTGCACGGAGCCGTCGGCATACGCCGCCGAGGCCTCATAGAGTTCGTGGCCGGGGCTGCATAACAGCTTTTGATCGACCTGCTGATGGAGCGATGCGGCGGTATCGGGCAGGATGTCGTGCACCGTGTGTCCGAGAATCGCGTCACGCGCACGGCCGGTGAACTTTTCGAAGGCGTGGTTGCATCCCTGGTAAACCCCCGACCGGTCCTTGTAATAGATGGGATTTGGGATGGCATCCATCAGGGTCTGCAAAAAGAGCGTCTGATCCTGATGATAGCGCGCGACGGCGGCATTTTTTTCTTTGGCCTTTTGCAATGCAGCCACCAATTCGGTCAGATTAACGGTCCGTTCACGAACCTTGCGTTCCAAGTCCCGGAGATGGTTTCGGGCGGCGATCTCCAAATCGCGCCGAACCAGGGCATTGCCGACGGTAATCAGCGCCTGATTGCGGTCGAAGGGTTTGACGAGATAGCCATACGCCCCCAGCTGCAAGGCCGCGCGCGCTTCATCGGGGTCATCCATCACCGACACGAAAACGACGGCGGTATCCTGATAAGCCGTGTTCACTTGGGCGGCCAGATCGAGGCCCGACTCCCCCGGCATATTGATGTCGGTTAACAGCAGATCGTAACGCGTCGCCGCCAAATGCGCCCGCGCCGCCAGTGCATCGGCCACCAGGGTGCAGGTGTAGCCGTCTCCTTCCAGAATCTTTGCCAGCAGCCGGCGGATCGGCGCCTCGTCATCTACTATCAGAATCGTACTCATGCTTGCTCCCTCACGAAAAAATGGAATACGCTCGATCCCTTTGCCCGCAAACCCTGCGCAAATAAACCGATCATCAAAAATTTCGCAGGGATTTTTTGCGACAGCATACCTTTACCCAGAGCTCAACCCTTCGCATTGAGGCCTGCTGCCGAAACCGGATAAAGGGCTGCGGCCGTCGCCTCGGCACACCGTTTGGCCACGGCGGTCTGGACCGCCTGGCGCACCTCGTCCAACAGGTGCTGCCGGTCCCATGGCTTGGAAATAAAACGGTCCACACACCTTTTATTGATGGCCTCGGACAACGTGCCCATGTCCGCCTGTCCGGAGAGCAGCACCCGGACCGTATTGGGATATAACGTTTTGATCCGGCCCAGAAAATCGATGCCCAGCATCTCGGGCATGCGGTGGTCCGAAATCACCACATGGGCCGGTTCAGCGGCCATCAAGGCCAGGGCCTCGTGGGGCGAGCAGACCCCGACCGCCCGGTAACCGCCAAGCTGGAGCACCCGTAGGAGCGCCTTGACTATGCTTTTCTCGTCGTCCAGGACCAGCACGCACGGCTCCTCGATACACTCCCGGGCCAGGGGCACCGCATAGCGCTTCTTGCCGCGCAGCAAGGCTTCGATCTCCGCCAGGGGCCGGGGCGGGCTGAAGTAAAACCCCTGGATGGTGTCGCAATTGCAGCGGTGCAGAAAGGCCACCTGCTCCAGGGTTTCGGTCCCCTCGCCCACCACATGCAACCCAAGGGTGTGGGCCAGGGCGATCACCGCCGAAACGATGGAGGCGTTGGCCGGACTGACGGCCACATTCTGAACGTAGCTGCGGTCGATCTTGAGGGTGTCAAAAGATAGACGCCGCAGGTACGCCAACCCCGAATACCCGGTGCCGAAATCGTCCATCGCCACCTTGACCCCCATGGTCCGCAACTGTTTGAAAGTGCTCTCGGCCCGGTCGGGGTCCTGCATGAGGGTGCTTTCGGTCAGCTCCAACTCCACCAAATGGGGCGCAATCGCCTTGTGATCCAGCAAAGCGGCCAGGTTGCGGACGAACCCCTCCTGCTCGAAGTGTTCAGAGCCAATGTTCACCGCCACGGGCACCGCCGGCACCCCAGCGCGCTGCCATTGACGAATCTGGTCGCATACGGCCCGCAACACCCACTGATCAATGGCCGGCATCAGCCCGGTCTGCTCGGCCACGGGCAGGAACAGGCCCGGCGCCAGCAAGCCACGTTGGGGATGTTGCCAGCGAATCAGCGCTTCGACGCCGCTGATGCGTCCGGTACGCAGATCCACCTTGGGTTGGTAAAACAGCACGAACTGGTCGTGCTCCAGCGCCTGGCGAAGGTTTTCTGTGGTAATGGGGGGCTCTGCCAGCATCGTGTTTTGCATATATCCTCGTCGGTAAAAAATGGTTCAAAGTCGCTGGGTGATTTCCAATGTCATCAACTGCAATTGTCGGGCCACCCCACCGAGCAGTTGGCCTTGTTTCCCTTTGCGGCGCCACAACAACCCGCCGGTTGCCGAATCTCTTGTCGCTAATGTCGCTATCGGCGATTACGAATGGATACAAAAGCTGACGAATCAGTGATTTTTCAGTGATAATTTATCACTGATTAAAACGTCAATTTAATGGTGTGACGGTAGACTGCCTTATGGAAAATTTTCAAGGTATCGTGGAAGCGTCAAAGAGGGGGAAAGCGGGGTGAAAGCAACCCTCGATCATGAAAAGCGACTATCAAATAAAGCCAATAGGCTTTGTTTTGCTCATTGGTCTGCCGAAAAAGGGCGTTATGGCGGATCAAGCAGAGATTCTGACCAACAGGTCTCGTTTATAGAGACTGTAAGCCTCGTCTGCCAGCAGTTTTATATCATTCAGAATTTTCAGGTGCGCCAGGGAGTCTTCCAATGATGTGTCGTTAGACAAAACATGCGCATAATCGATCTTATCTCGAAATTCCGAAATGATGCGATTTTCATCCTCGGCATTGACAAGCCCCTGCTCCAGCAACGAATGCAGGGCCTTATACTCCTCAATGATTTCAATCGTGTATTGGGGTGCGAACCTGCTCACAAATTTTGCCAGCAGTTCATTTTTGTGGGATTCAAAATCCTGTTGCGAAATCAATTCCCCATCGAGCAAGGACAGCAGTTTCTCAAGGCATTTCTTCAGTTCATGGGTCGGCGAGTTGACAATTGATTCTATTGGCAAATCTTCCTTAGCAGATGCATTTCGAATTTTTTCCATTTCAATGCCGATTTTTTGGTCCTCCTTTTCGATATGCGCCACAATCCAATTTTTCAAAAAGTTGACCAAATCAACCCCGGAAATAGTTTTGCCATTGCGAAGGTCCATCAGAATTTGACGTACATCCGTCATTAACTGCTTGTGCAGCGCTTTGTGTTCGTTCAATTCCGAATATTGGATCTGCTCCATCAACTCTTCTTCATTTTTAAAGTGATAACTGGTGTAATCAACCAGAAAGCGCAACGTATTACCCATTTTGCTGGTAAAGCTTTGTTCTGCGACGGCGCCTTCCAGTTGGGTGGCCATTTGAATCAAGCGTCTATGCTGATTGTCGATTTTATCGATGCCGATACTATATATCGGTTTCCACTGCATTTTATTCTATCCTCCATTCGAATTCACACCTTCATCCACAACCCCTCTGTGAATAATATCTTATCACTGATTCTGGAGCTGGTGAAGCGCGGTGTAAAGATTGGCCTTCTTGCCGAGCAGGCCCAGTTTTTTCCGGATGTGGTAACGGTGCGTCAGGATGGTGTTGACCGACAGGTGGAGCATGTCGGCAATTTCCTTGGTGCGTCGGCCCTGGCGAATCAGGTGGGCCACTTCCAGCTCGGCGGGTGTCAGCGGCGTGTCGAGCGTGTCCAGATGGCGGATCATGGGGGACACCATCCGGTTGAGGGTGGATTCCACCAGTTCCATGTAGGCCAGCTGCCGGCGGGTCAATCCCAGTGCTGCGATTTTTCGCAGGTAGGGCTGAATCACCTTGCGCGTATTGGCGGAGAGATGTTTCTCCAGCTCGCCCTTGACGGCTTCGCTCTTTTTGAGCAGCACCTCAAGGGCGGTGTTCATGTCCCGCAGCTCCCGGGCTTTGGCCTTGACGGCGGCCTCGTTCTCTTTCAAACGGGCGTTGGCCTTTTGCAGTTGGGCGGTGCGCTGGTCCACCGTCGTTTCCAACTGCTCGCGATAGTGGCGGTTTTCCGCTTCCAGGACGCGGCGCTGCAGGGCGCCGGCCACCTGGATCAGCAGCTCGTTTTTATCAAAGGGTTTGAGCAGATAGCCGTCGGCACCCAGGGTAAAGGCCAGGTGGGCGGTCTGGGGACTGTCCATGCCGGTGAGCATCACGATGGCCATCTCCGGATCACGGGCCTTGACCCGGGCCAGCAATTCGAGGCCGGAGTCTCCGGGCATGGCGATGTC
>JAGTVD010000423.1 GCA_018224505.1 Desulfatitalea sp.
AACGCAATCCATCCTCTGCCGCATGGTTCATTATGTCTGTCATGGCGATCCATCCTTTTGGGCGGACGACGAATCCGCCGACGAGACTTCACGGATCTTGGCCACCAGCAAATCAATATCCACCGGCTTCAACAGATAGTACGGGTGACCGGCTTCGGCCGTGCCTTCCTGGAAGCTGGCGTAGGAACCATGCCCGGTGATGAAGATGAACTTCATGTGGGGGGCCATGCGTTCCAGATGCTTCTTGAGTTCAAAACCGCTCATGCGCGGCAGCTTCACATCCAGAACGGCGACGTCATAGCGTTGGTCTTTGAGCAACGCGAAGGCCGCCTCACAGGTGGACACACCGTCGGCCGTAATTCCCCGCAATGCCAATCGTTCCACCAGGGCCGCAACCAGCTCCTCTTCGTCATCGGCCAGCAATACACGAATGGGTTTCATCGATTTGGACCTCCGGTTCCAATGGCAGGGTAATGGTGAAGCGGGTGCCCTTGCCCACTTGACTTTCGACCGCAATGGTCCCCCCCAGCTCCTGGACCAGGCCGTACGTAATGGACAGGCCCAGTCCGGTGCCGCCTTTTTGGGTGCGGGTGGAAAAGAACGGCTCGAACACCCGCTTGATATCCTCGGGGGCGATTCCGCAGCCGTCGTCGACCACCTCGATGGTCACTGTTTTACGAGACCCTTCATGCCCCACGATCTGCAAATGGCCGCCATCGCTGATGGCGGCAAAAGCATTGTTCATCAAGTTGAGAAAGATCTGTTCAAGCTTGCCGCGATCGCTGGGAAACGGGGGAATATCAGGGTGGATATCGATATGGAGGCCAATGTCCCGGTATTGGGCCTCCTTGCCCAGAAAACCGATGACGTTCTCAATCACCTCCCGAATGTTCACCTGCTGCAATGACACACTGCCCGGCCGCGCAAAGTTCAACAGCCGCCGGGTGATCGTCGCACAGCGATGAACCGAGTTGAGGATGGAAGTGATCTGGGCCGCCATTTTCTCCGCCACGGGCCCATTGTTCCGGCTGTTGAGCAAATCCTGCATCAATCCCGCTTTCTCGTTGATAATGGCCAGCGGATTGTTGATCTCGTGGGCCACGCCGGCTGCCAGACGGCCAATGGAAGCCATCTTGTTGACATACTCAACGTTATGCAGGGCGGCCAGCCGAGTCTGGTCGGCCGTGTGAATTTTGGAAACCAGGTAGGTGGAGACCGCCAAAGCCACCAGCAGGATGGTCAACACCCCGGCTACCATATAGCTGAGAATTTGCCGGCGCTCTTTCTGCCAGGGGTGCATGAGCACCGATTTGGATTTGACCACCATTAAGATGAACGGGGTCTGGTTCAGATAGGCGTAGCCGATCACCAGGGGGCTGCCGTCGCCATCCCGAGTTTCGAACACGCTTGTGGATATCGAATATTCGGGGATTTCCAGCGACATCTTTTCAAAAACGCGTCCAAAGCGATGCGAGGGGGTTTGCAGAATGCCATCCTGATTGATAATGAACATGTCGCCCCCGCTGCCCGCTTCGATGTGCACCAACTCGCCGTGGAACTGTTCGGCTTCGATGGTGGCGCGCAGCAGAAACGGCTCCCCTTCGGACGACACGTGCCGGACGGCGATCACCAGATGGGGGCTCTGGCGGTAGCCCATGAACACATCGCTGATATAGGTGCCGCGCGCCAACGCCTCTTCGAACCAGTTTTGCTGGCTGTAGTCATAATTGGTCAGTTCGAAGGGTCCGCTGTATGCCAACTGGGTCCCATGACGATCGATCAGGCCGATATCCGTAAAGCCGCCGAAGCTGCCCTGCAGGCTGCCCAGGATCCGATCCAGGCGTTCGGGAAGGCGCAGCAGTTCGAACGCATTGTCGCGCACCAGAAACTGGAGGGCGTATTGCCGTTCAAGGATCATGAACGACAAGGTGCGCCGTGCATTGGAAATCAGCCGGGAAGTCCTCAGGATAATTTCGGATTCGATGGCTTTCTGGGTCACCTGGTAATCGATGGCCGCCAGGAAAAAGATCGGTATCACCGCAACAATGGTGGTCAGCAGTACGCTCAGGTACCAGATGCGCCGGAAGTTGAACATGTGCGTATGCAACCCGGAGGCAGCGTCCCGGTGGTCCCAGAATTGCGGTTTTATGTAGCGCCAAACAGACATGGCCATCGATCCTCGAACGTTACTTTCTATTCTTTGCCCTGTTGTGCCGCATCTTTTCATTGGCCTGCTTGAGCGTGTCGCTCAACGCCTCAATATCGACCGGCTTTTCCAGATAAGCAAAGGCGCCTAATTGCAGGCATTGATTGCGATGGTCGTCGGTGCCATGGCCGGTGAGAATCACCACTTCGATTTCAGGGTGCGTGGCCTTGACCCGCCTGAGCACCTCCATCCCGTCGATGCCTGGCATCTGCAGATCCAGCAGCATCACCTCGGGTGCCTCCTCGGCCACCATGGCCAGAGCGCTCTCCCCGTCGAAGGCCACCGCGGAACCGATATCGCGCATGCCCAGCCGTTCGGAAAGGGTCTGAACGAACTCCCGCTCATCATCCACCAGCAGCACCTTGGAGGGCTGATCGACCCGGTAACGGCGGTAGGTGTCATTGGCATCCGCGCCCGGATTGACCGCGATGTTAATCTTGTCGACGATGTCCATGGCCGCCAGTGCCTCCCTGAGTTCCGTTTCCAGCCGCTCGCGCATCAGAACCGGCCGGTCGATGTGCAGTTGTATCCGGTCCCCGGATACGGCCACCCCCACCGCATGGCCCAAGGCCGCCAAACCGGTTTCAATACGGGCCGCCTTGAGAAAATCGGCCCCCGCCCGGCGGGAGAGCGCCGTGGGTTGGACCGCCTCCGCGGCCAACCCCTGACCGATCAGGTCCACCGCCTGCCGGACATCCAGGGTGTGGGTGGGGACCACCATGTCGTAAAGGGCGGCATCCCATGGATCGGCGTTGGCCTTGAGCGCCCGAACCCACGCGGCCCGCTGCCGATCATCGGCTTCGATGCGCGGGATGGCCTTGGACCGACCGGCCCCGGCCGCCCGGATACGCTGGGCGGCATCCGCGATCAGGCAAACATGGAGCACATGCCCGATGGAGGACGGCAGCAGGTGGCTGGTAAACCCATGCAGCACCCACTGGGTCTCGGCGCACTGTTCGGCCAGGGCCAGTTTGAGCCAGGCGAGGCACCGCTCCCGTTCGCGGGTGAACGGGTTGAACACCGACGGTTTGGCCGCAAAACAGCGTCTCAATTGCTCGGCCGGCAACCCGGCCAAGGTTGCGGCACGGGCGACAATGGTGTCATCGGTGCACAGGGGATATCCCGTCTCGGCCACAAGCCGCTCCGCAATCGTCTCCGCCCCGCAAAAGGAACCACTGAATAAGGCAACAACCGGCATGGGCACTCCTATTGGGTGTCATCATCCTTGGATTGATGGTGTTGTTTATCAGAATTGTCGGCGGCCTGAAATCCCGGATGCTTGAAAAGCCTTTGGATATCGGCCCTGATTTTTTGCCGGTAGTGATCGACCATCGCCTCCCTGGACATCACCATATCCAGCTGGCGCGTATGCATGGTGAGGTAGCCGATGATGTTCAACCGGTTCTGCATCACCGCCAAAGGATAGTCTTCAAAACGGGCGCGCAACGCATCCTCGGTGAGCGATACGGCAAAACCGGATTCCTCCAGGATATCGGCAATCAGTTGGATGCGCCGCATTTTCCGGAAATCATCGGCGGCGCCGCCCTTGAAGCGGAAAATGATATAGTTCTCAGGCACCCGCTCGCTGACATAGCTTTCCACAGTTGAGAAATGAAACCCGAAGCGGGACATCAGGCTGCAATAGTTTTTGGCGATCATGAAATAGTTGCGCTGGGCATACTGGGACCGCATACCGGGCACCAGGGCGGGGTTACGCGTGGCCTGGAACATCACGGACATGAATCCTTTGCCGTCGATGGGCGGCGGCCCCTGCCAGGGCACCTGGGTGATGCCCTGCCACAGTGCCTGCATGGGAATGGAGGCGATGTTCTCCAGCCGCACCGTGGGGCCCGCCACCTCCTCGGTGAACCCATCGTCCAGGTTCAGGATCCACCACTGCATGGGCACATCCACCACCAACTGCTTGCTTGAACGCATGGGAAAGGCGTTGTCGCGGCCGAACGCAAACATTTCGTGAACCGCCTTTTCGTGGCAGTACCGAATGATATCGTGCAAGCTGGTGCAGTGGGCCGGTGAAAAGGTGGGCGCATCCGGATTGAGCAGTGTCAGCGGCGCGATATG
>JAGTVD010000424.1 GCA_018224505.1 Desulfatitalea sp.
CGATTCCATAGGCGCGCTGGGCCGACCGCGCGCGTATGCCCAGCGGCACCGCCAGCAGAGCCATGATCAGGCACGCCGCCGGGAGAGAGAATTTTTTGTGCCACTCTTTCAGCGCCTTGTAATAGGCGCCATCTTTTTTTTGGGCCGTGGCGATGGCGCGCCTTAATTCGGAAAGGCTCATTTCCTGAACGTGCTTGCCCCCTTGCTCCAGTGACTCGAAACCGCGGCTCATGTCCAGGCTTAAATCATAGGTTTCAAAGTCGATCTTGTTGACGTGCTGTTCGGCCAGATCGACCTGATGAATGGTTCCGTTGTACAATCGCAAGGTCGCCACCGATTGATCGGCATCGACAGACAGGCGGCCTTGGGGGGCGACAATGGTGCTGGTCAACCGTTCCGAACGGCGGTCCTCGATAAAGACATCTTTCAGGGCTTTGGTGGTATTATCGATTTCATGGATATAGATGATTACATCATTATAAAAATCTATGAATTGTCTGGCCTTGAGCCCAACGTCCACATGTTCTACGGCGACGTTGACCAGCAGTTGCTTGGATTGGGTGCGCCCTGCTGGAATGCCAAAAATGGACATATAGGCGGCCAGCAGGGTGCCGAGAAGTCCAAACAGCACCACCGGCGGCAGAAGGCGATAAATATGAATGCCACCGGCTTTCAACGCCACGATCTCCATGTCCCCGGACATCCTCAGAAACGCCAAAAGAACCCCGATCATCACCGACATGGGAATGGTAAACTGTAGAAAATAGGGCATGGAATAGAGCAACAGAAGCCCCACAGTTGCCAAGCCGATTTTGTAATTGACAACGTAGTTAGTGATTTCGGGAAGTTGCGTCATGATGAAGATAAACGAGAAAAAGATCAGGCTGACGCCGAAAGGCGGAAAGATCTCCTTGAAAATGTAGCGATTAATGATCATGGGTTTCCTTTGGTACAACCTCAAAGTGCTCTATACTATGAGGCGGTCTGCCCAATGTCAAGAATGTGACGGGATTTGTGCAGGGACACGGGGTTCAGGGTGATTGCATGTACCCCAAAGAGATGGCGCCGCGTTTGTGGCCATCGCGACGGTACTCCCGGTAGCGGGGGTGGGGCGCTGAGAGGGCCAAAAACAAAGACTATGCCTTCCTGTCCACTGGATCTCTTCAGTGAGTGTCGCGAACGGGTAGTCCAATCATCCGGGCGATGGACGATGAAAACAGTTGATCGGGAAATCAATTAAACGTATGGTTTCTTGATTTGATTTTATGTGGTTCAATACAAACAGTTAACATGATGATGAATTCCGAACGCATACTGATCATCCGTTTATCGGCCCTTGGGGACGTGGTTCATACCCTGGCCTTCGTCAACCGCTTGCGAAAAGCGCGGCCGAGGGCCCATATCACCTGGATTTTGCAACCCTTGACCTATGATCTGGTCAGGCACCAGAAAAATGTGGACCGTTTTGTGGTGTTTGACCGCAAAGGAGGGCTTGGCGCCTATAAAAAAATCCGGGAAGAACTGAAGGGTCAAACCTTTGATCGGGTGTTCATGCTCCAGGTGAGTGTGAAAGCCAATCTGATTTCCCTATGCGTCCGCGCCAGGGTCAAGGTGGGTTTTGATTTCCGGCGGGCCAGGGAAGGCCAGTGGCTGTTTTCAAACCGTCGGATTCCCCATCGCCCTGCCGGTCACGTGCTCGACCAGTTTTTTGAATTTCTCGATGACCAGGGCATGGCTGATTGTCCCTTGGACTGGGATATCCATGTGACCGACGAGGAACGCGCATGGCAGCGGTCGTTTTTTCAGGCCATTGACCGTCCCGTGGCCGCCTTTGTTATCGCTTCGTCCAATCCGGAAAAAGACTTGCATGCAGAAGGCTATGCCCAAGTGATCAACGAGGTGGAGACCCGGCTGAACCTCCAGCCGATGATCGTGGGGGGGCCGAGTGCATGGGAACGGCAGCTGACGGACACAATCGTCGGATTATGCGACAACCCACCCGTTATCGCCCTGGAAAAACCGGTGCGACACACCCTGCTCCAACTGGCCGGATCGGCTGTGGTCGTGGCCCCGGACACCGGGCCCATGCACATGGCCGTGGCCATGAACGTCCCTACCGTAGCCCTCTACGGTTATTCGGATCCTCGTCGCTGCGGACCCTATGGCCGCTTTCAGGATCTGTTGATTGACGCATATAATCGTCCTGGTGAGCAAAAAGAAAGGATAACACGGAAGACGAAAAAGGGGAGAATGGCTCATATCACTGCCCAGGATGTGATAAAAAAAATTGAATACGCCCTCAGAACGTATCCGAAACAGATGCGATAGGGTGGAGCTGCCGGGGCAGGAGAACTATTTGTTGTTTCCGGCGGCCCTGCCGGGACCGAAGGTTTGACAGGGCACTAGGGTCAAGGGCTGTCGAATCATTCTCAACAGCTCAGGTATCCGTCAGTTCCGTGCCGTTGGCATTATTGCGTAGCCAATGCATCGTCTTGATGGCTGCCTTGGTTTGCCAGTTGCCGCAACGGGGGGTTAACGATCGCATTGACCCGGCAATTACGGAAGTTGGTGATTATTTTGTGGATGGGTACTAAAGAGATACTCTTTTAGGGCTGGGGGCTTTAGCGATATGTGCTGCGGAAAGCTGAAATGGTTGCCGTGTGAGAAGTTGAGGCTTCCGTTTTACAATTTCATTAGGCGCATACTGCGTACTTGGATTAATGGATCAAACGGGGATTCCAGGCTTTGGGGTCATATGGGAACGCTATTACCTGGTCAGGTTATTGTTGTACCTCACTGGTATCCCATGATGGGAAATGCCAATGAACCCTAAGCGTTCGCTATCGGTTTGCATTATAACCTTTAATGAGGAGGATCGCATTGAGTACTGCCTGCAATCCGTTTGCGGGTTGGCCGATGAGATCATTGTTTTTGATTGCGGCAGCAGCGATCGCACCGTTGAAATAGTTCAACGCTACACCGACAAAATTTGGGTTACCGAGTGGCCGGGATACGGGATCCAGAAGCAGCGGGCGCTGGAGCAGGCCAGCGGGGAATGGGTGTTGGTGATTGATGCTGATGAGGCGCTGGATGGTCGCTTGCAAGGCGCCATCAAAGAGCTGCTTCGCCGGGAAAAGATCACTGAAGTGGCATTTAAACTGCGTTGGGCGGTCATTCGGCATGGCAAACGCTTACGTTTTGGTAATAGCGGCCGGGCACCCCTGCGCCTGCTGCGCCGTCAGGGGGCATTTTTCACTCCCGATCAAGTGCATGAAAAGCTCAATCCTCCGCCGGGGCCGGTTGGCGAGCTTCCCGGTTATTTGCTCCATTACACCGCCCGCGATTATGGTCACGCCCTGGAAAAGGTCGGTAAATACGCTTGGCTGGGCAGTCAGAAATATTTTCGGCAAGGGCGGCGCAATCACAGCCTGGCTGTGGTTGTATTACGTGCAATTTGGACATTTGCCCACATTTATATTTTGCGGGGCGGTTTTCTCGACGGGAGGATCGGCTTTATCGTGGCCATGGACTATATGCAGACCAATTACAACAAGCATGCCGGACTTTGGCTCCTGACCCGGGAGGAAAAGCAATGTGAGACGGCCGCCCCCTCCTGCCGTCGTGGGGAAAAGGGATGAGAAAGTATCTTCTCTTTGTCAATTCCGAATACTGCTTTGCCATATTGCGTCCTTTGCAGGAGGTGATTAGGCGGCGGGGAGACCAGGCGGCTTGGTTTGTGTTCGGCTGTTCGGCCGCGGCGCTGAGCGACGATGAAAGGTTGTTGCCGACGGTGGCGGATGTGGAAAAATATTGCCCCGATGCGGTGTTTGCCCCGGGCGACTGGGTACCCTATTTCTTCCCGGGCGCCAAGGTGCAGCTGTTCCACGGGATTGCCCGCAACAAACGAGGCGCAGCGACGGAAGAGGAGAGTGATCACTATCGTATCCGGGGGTGGTTTGATCTCTACTGTACCCATGCAGCCAAGGATACGGCGCTTTTTCAGCAACAGGCCGCTCGATTGGGCTCCTTTGTGGTGGCCAAAACCGGTTGGCCCAAGCTCGATCCGCTGTTCCGGGAGCGGGCAAGGC
>JAGTVD010000425.1 GCA_018224505.1 Desulfatitalea sp.
AATGCCATGGCCCAGGGCAAGGTCTACGTGGCCGGCAACATCGGCGCCCGGGGCATGACCATGACCAAGCACAATCCCCGCTTTGCGGCGCCGGAGCTGTGGGTGCTCGGGTCGGCCGGGGACTATTTCGGCGAGTTCATGGCCGGCGGCATTGCGGTGATCTGCGGCCATAAGCCCCAGAACCGACCCAACGTGCTGGGCTACCGGCCGCTGGTGGGCATGGTGGGCGGCAAGGTCTTTTTCAGAGGGCCCCACCGGGGCTTCAGCCAGACCGACGCTATCTTGGTGCCCATCGACGATGATACGTGGCAATGGCTGTCCGACGGCCTTAAACAGTACCTGCGCCATATCGGCCAGGAGGCCCATTTGCTGCCGCTGCTGACCCAGCGGGAGGAGTGGCAGTGCCTGCGGGCGCGTACCCCCCAGGAGCGCGTTTCCCGTCCCAAACGTTCCATGGCCGCGTTCCATCAAGAGGTGTGGGTCCATGTGCTGGGCAAAGGCGGCCTGGTGGGGGATCTGACCGATCTGGACCGCAGCGTCATCCCCCTGATCACCCGGGGCGATCTGCGCCGCTACGTGCCGGTGTGGGAGAATGATCAGTATGCGGCCCCCTGCGAGGCCGGCTGCCCCACGGGCATTCCGGTCCAAGCCCGCTGGCGCCTGGTGCGCGAGGGCCGGGTGGACGAAGCGGTGGACATGGCCCTCGCCTACACGCCTTTTCCGGCCACGGTGTGCGGCTATTTATGCCCCAATCTGTGCATGCAGTCGTGCACCAAGCAGTCGGCTTTCATGGCGCCGGTGGATGTGACCCAACTGGGCAAGGCCAGCGTGGCGGCCAAGCTGCCCGACCTGCCGCCGCTATCGGGCAAGAAGATCGCCGTGATCGGCGGCGGGCCGGCCGGCATTTCCACAGCGTGGCAGTTGCGGCTGCAGGGGCACGAGGCCATCGTGCACGACACGGCCGAGCGGTTGGGTGGCAAGATCGCCGCGGCCATTCCCGAAAGCCGGATTCCGGGAGAGGTGTTCGAAGCGGAGATCGAACGGGTCCGCCGGGTGATCCCCCACGTGCACTTGCAGCAACGTATGACCCCGGCCGATGTGGACCAGCTGATCGTCGATCACGATTTCGTGGTGGTGGCCGCCGGTGCCCAGAAGCCGCGCACCCTGCCGATCCCCGGTAAGGAGCGGCTGGTGACGGCCCTGGATTTCCTGTCCGCCGCCAAGGCGGGGACGGCAACGGTGGGCGAACGGGTGGTGATCATCGGTGCCGGCAATGTGGGCTGCGATGTGGCTGCCGAGGCGGCCCGTCTGGGCGGCCGGGACATCGTGTTGCTGGATGTACAGCAGCCGGCCGCGTTCGGCAAGGAGCGCGAAGAGGCCGAAAAGGTGGGCGCCCGCTTCCGCTGGCCGGTGTTTACCCGCGCCATCACCGATGAGGGCGTGGAACTGGAGACGGGTGAAATCATCCCGGCCGATTCGGTGTTCGTCTCCATCGGCGATGCCCCCGACCTGGATTTCCTGCCGCCGGATGTGGCCCTGGAGCGTGGTTTTATCAAGGTCGACGAGCAGTTTCAGACCTCCAACCCCAAGGTGTTCGCCATCGGCGACGCCGTGCGGCCCGGCTTGCTCACCGACGCCATCGGCGCGGGGCAGCGGGCGGCACGCACCATGGATGCCATCCTGCGGGGCCGCCGGCCGCCGGCGGGCAAGCGGGACCTCATTGACATCGAGCGGGTCCATCTGGAATATTACGATCCCCGGGTGGTGCAATACGAGGACTTGAACCAGTGCGGCAGCGAGTGCGCCTCCTGCGGCCAGTGCCGCGACTGTGGCATCTGCGTGGCCGCTTGCCCGGAAAGCGCCATCAGTCGTGCCGAAACCGGCGACGGGCGGTTCGAGTATGTGGTGGACCCGCAGCGCTGTATCGGTTGCGGTTTTTGTGGCGGGGCATGTCCGTGCGGGATTTGGAATCTGTTGGAAAACGCGCCGCTTGCAAATGCCTGAAAAGATGATGATCAGTGTTAATTGGGAAGTGAAGGCAGAGGGGCATTGAGCGGGTGTTTTGGAATGGCCGTAACCGTTGGAAATTGATCTTATTATGACAAAAGCGATATTGGCTTTGGAAGATGGACGCACTTTCGCCTGCCGGTCGTTTACCGGCTCCGGTGAGGTGGGCGGCGAGGTGGTGTTCAACACCAGCATGACCGGTTACCAGGAAGTGCTCACCGACCCCTCGTACCGCGGGCAAATGGTCACCATGACCTACCCGCTGATCGGCAACTACGGGGTCAACCCTGAGGATGTGGAGTCGGACCGGGTGCAGGTGGCGGCTTTCATTGTCCGTGAATACCAGCCCCACTACAGCAATTACCGGGCCACCGGGAGCCTGGCGGACTACCTGATGCGCAGTGGCGTGATGGGAGTGGAGGCGCTGGATACCCGGGCCCTGACCCGCCATATCCGCAACGGAGGCGCCCTGCGCGGGGTGATCTCCACGGCGGTGGGCGACCCGGAGGCATTGGTGGAAAAGGCACGCCGGCTCCCCAACATGGCCGGACTGGACCTGGCCCGCACGGTGACCAGTGCGACCGCCTACCGGTGGATCGATGAGCGCCCCCTGCCCATCGACACGGCACGCACCCCGCTGGACCACCGCATCTGGCAAGGGCCGGAC
>JAGTVD010000426.1 GCA_018224505.1 Desulfatitalea sp.
AACCCATTGAAATGCCCATTGACGGCGTGTTGGACCTGCACACGTTCAACCCGAAGGAGTTGCCCGATCTGCTGGACGATTATCTGGCCGCTTGCCATGAAAAGGGGATATTCACCGTCCGGGTGATCCACGGCAAGGGTACCGGCATGCAAAAGGCGCGGGTGCGCTCGCTGCTCGAGAAGCATCCGCTGGTGAGCGCTTTCAAAGACGCCCCCCCGGCGGCCGGCGGCTGGGGTGCCACTGTGGTAGCACTCATATCCGACAAAACTGAGGGCGAGCCATAAGGGTTCGCGAGCAGCTGTAATCGACAGACGACCTTAAAGCCCATCACTACAGAATCAAACGCTGCGGGTCGCATTTGTTGCGCAGGATATCCAATTCGTGGGGCGTTGGCGGTGCGACGGGCAGGGCGCGCCCGGTTTCCACAGCGAAGCCCATGCGCTCCAGCACCTGCTCCCGGGTGACCCCTGGATAACAGCCCGCCAGGTACATCCGCCGGGAGCTCTCGTCAAAACGGAAGGTGGCCATGTTGGTGATCACCACCTCCGGGCCGCCCGGGGGCAAGCCGGCCCTTTCACGACCCCGGGGGCCATCCAGGTAGCCGGGACAGGTCAGGTAGTCCAGCCGGGGGACAAACTTGCGTTCTTCCTGCTGCATGAAAAGGATGGTCCGGCCCACGAAAGAGCCCACATCACAGGCGCCGCCGCTACCGGAAAAGCGCACCCTGGGGCTGGTGTAATCCCCTATCACCGTCGAGTTGAGATTACCGAAAGGATCGATCTGCGCAGCACCCAGGATGCCCACCACATGTTCGCCGGTGAAACGGTTCTGCATGAATCCAAAGGCATCGGCCAGGCTGCCGTGCACAGCGGCGCCCAGCATCACCCGCGGGTCCCCCACGGCCATCGGCACCTCTTCAAGTTGAGCGTCGATGGCGCCGGTTTCGAAGAAAATGACACTGTTGGGGGCACTGATATGTTTGGCCGCCATGGCCGCCAGCATGGAGATGCCGGTGCCGCAGAAAACGATATCCCCATCCTTGATTTCCCGGGCCGCCGCCACGGCCATCATTTCGCGTGCAGAGTAGGTCATGGGTTGTTATCCGGTTGGTTGAATGGTTAGTTGGTTGTACGGTTGTACGGTTGTTCGGTTGCACCGTTTAACGGTTGTTCGGTTGTACGGTTGTACGGTTGTTTGGTTGTTCGGTTGTACGGTTGTTCGGTTGCACCGTTTAACGGTTGTTCGGTTGTTCGGTTGCACCGTTTATCGGTTGTTCGGTTAGTCGGTTGGTTGTTTGGTTGATTAGCGGCGGTCGAGCCCTGAGGCGTAGCCGGTGCGCGGGTCGGCCTGGATGCGTTCGATTTGCCGCGGGTCTTGCAGCGCCATGAAGGCGGCGTGATCCGGCGTATCGTGGATGTAGCGCTTCAGGTAGTCGGCGTGGCGCTGAGGGTCCTGGGCCCAATGGCGATATTGGTTGAGAAACGCCGGGTCATAGTCGTAATGGCGGTAGCAGGCCGTTGGAAAAGCCCCGTGGGGTGCGTGGACCACGGCATCGACGCAGAAAAAGGGTAGTTGGTTGTACTCGGGGTGGTCCCGCAGGTTCTCCTTGTCCACCAGCGTTTCACACGTGACGATCACCCGCCGGGCGGCCTTGGCCTGCTCGATGTCGGTGAACGGCAACCCGTCGATGCGCACCGTGCCGGCCCGGTCGGCCGTTTGCACATGGATGATGGTCACATCCGGACGGATCGCCGGAACCAGCAGTACGGTGGATGCCTCCCCCCAATTCCCGAAGGGGTTCTCCAATGCAACCAGCTTCTGATCCGGCAGGCGCTCATCGGCCTGCCGCAATTCGGCCGGGAAGCCCCAGTGGGTCACAATATCCGTGCCCATCCCGGAACGCACCGGCAGGAAGGGGACGCCCATGGCACCGGCGGCAAAGCGCAGCGTCATCTGGTAATTGGAGTAATCCTCCACTTGCAGACAGCCTGATTCCACCGCCTTGCGAAAACAGATACAGGTCGGCGCAAAGCGCCCGCTGCCCGCATAAGCGATCTCCAAGCGCGCCACACACCCCCCGCCAATCAGTTCATCAACCCCCTGCCCATTGGAATGCGCATAGAGATGGAGCCCTGTTTTCTTTTGGCGGATGATTTCATACACCGCCGCCATGGGGTTGCGATTGACGGTGAAACCGCCGATGGAGATGTGCGCGCTATCGGCCACATACCGGTCGACCGCCTCCTGGAGGGACATCACTTTGTCCGTTGATGGATTCATGGGGTGTCTGCATTCTTTCTTTTGTCGTTGTTCATCATCACCCTGTGGGGGCATGGGCCAGTGATATTAGTAGCGCGATTTCTCCACCTTGACAACAATCGGAATCTGGGGTTAAAAAGAAAATGAATCGCATATACAATGTACAATCATATTCAAATACCACTTGATAATCAATCGGCAACGATTTTTTCTTTATCAGTTTACATATTACCCACCGTTCCAGAACAAGCATTAATCATCGAGCGCCACAGTAAGAACAATAACACCGTCAGTGTCCCATCTCATCCACAACCCAAGGAGGCGATTATGCAGTCAAAGCGTGTCACCGGTCGTTTTTGCCTGTCGCCGGCGTTTCTGGCGATCTTGTCGGTTTTTCTGATCGTCGGTTGTGCCACGACCCCACCATCCAATGTGAGCTCCACCACCTGCCAGATCAAAAAAATCGATTGGCAACTCGTACCGCTGGTCGAAATTACCGCTTTCGAGTGCGCCATGGGGCGGCATGAGGGGGAGGACTCGTTGATATTTACCGTGGGCATCATGAACCGCAGTCAGGATCCGACCCGTTTCCGGTTGGCCATTTTCATTCCAGAAATGGACAAGGCCGTGTCGTATCTGGTACCCAGTGCCGGCACGCCGCCTGTCATGGCTCCCGGCACCACTGAAACGATCAAGATACCTTTTATGAAAACCACGACGTTCCCCCGTAAAATCGAAGTGGTGGCGACCACGGTCCGCGTGGACGATTGATGCCATAGAGCCACTCTACAGACCTACCACAATCCAGCAAGGAGGCGCCTCATGATCCGTCTGAAACGTTCGCTCCCTATAATCGCATGCATCGCCATAACGGCCATTTTGCTTTCGGTTGTGTCGGTTTCCGCCCGCACCACCTTTATCTCCGTCGGTACCGGCGGTACCGGCGGCATCTATTATCCGTACGGTGGCGGCGTGGCCGAAATCTGGTCGCGCCATGTTCCCGGCATCCGCGCCGTGGCGGAGGTGACGGGCGCCAGTGTCGAGAACATCCGTCTGGCCCATAGAGGCGAAACCGTCGTCGGATTGGTCATGGGCGACGTGGCCGAGGCGGCCCATGGCGGTGCCAGTCAATTCCGCGGAAAAAAACAGGACGTGCTCACCATGGCGGTCATGTATCCCAACCTGCTCCAAGTGGTCACCCTGAAATCGAGCGGGATCACCAATCTCGAGCAGGTCCGGGGGCGCAGCATCAGCACCGGCAGCCCGGGCAGCGGTACCAACTTCATGTCCGAGGCCGTGCTCAAAGCCCTTGGCCTTGGCCCGGATACATATCGGGACAGTCGGCTTTCATTCACAGAAAGCGCCAATGCGCTCAGGGACGGCACCATCGATGTGGGTTTCTGGTCCGTGGGGCCGGGCACCAGCTCCATTCTGGATCTGGCCACAACCCATGAGATCCACATCATTGGCGTCACCCCCGAGCAGGCCGAAAAGGTCGTGGCCGCCAATCCCACCTATTCCGCGGTGGATCTCGGCGGCGGAGTTTATCGGGGCGCGGAGGCGGCGGTTCCCACTATCGGTGTCTGGAATGTGATGGTCTGCCAGGGTTCGCTGGACACCGACCTGGTGTATAACCTGACCAAAGCGTTGTTCGATCATAACGACTACCTGGTCAAAATCCATCCATCCGCCAGTTATACCACACCCCAAAATACCGTGGCCTATTCCCCCATCCCATTGCATCCGGGTACCATTAAATACATTAAAGAAAAGGGGATCGATGTTCCGCAGCACTTGATGCCCTGATGGGGCTTCAACATGTCTGCACGCACCACTAACGGTCGGGTGCCTTTTCCAGGCGAGCGCTACGGGTTGGTGCTGGTTGCGGTGGTGGTGATCGCCCTGATGGCAGGGCTGTGGTTGCCCGGCGGATTGCTGCTCAGCCTGACACCGGTTTCAGGCGACCCGCCGCTGGTGCGCATCTGGCTGGATCCGGGCGAGCGTTTCACCCTGAGATATATTCATTCGGTGGAACTGTCGCCCGTCTGGGAAACCCACAGCGTGGACGCCCGGGGCCGGATCTATATCGAGGAAGAGCGCTACCTGAAATTGGGCGCCGGTATGGGCCAAATGCCGGGGGTGGGTCGGTTGGTGCGCGAGGGGCCATACGAAATGATCACCGATATGCATATGCCCACCGGGGATTTTGTACTGCGGATCGGCTCGAAAGGGGTGGATCACACCTTGATCTGGCGTGGGCAGGAAATTCATTTAACCACCATGGCCCCGCATAGCGCCGTACAGTTTTCAGCACGACCCATTAACCGGCTGCATCGCATTGGGATAGAATACATCTGCTCCAAACCGCCAATCCATGGGTGATCTTTTATGACGAAGAATGCAACACCCGGCACCCGGGGGACAACCGCAGAGGGTGCCGGCATCAGAGCGGCTACAGCGCGATTGGTGACCATGGTCGCCATTGGATTGAGCCTCTACCAACTCTACACCGCGGGCATCACCACGCTCACCGCCCTGATGCAGCGTTCCATCCATCTGGCCGCCATTTTGACCCTCACCTACTTGCTTTTCCCCATGCATCGGGCGCTGCGCAAGGACCGTTTCACCCTTTGGCTGGTGATCGACTGGATATTGGCCGCCGCTGCCATCGCTTGCACCGCCTACATCTGGATCAACCTCAGTGCCATTTTTGAACGCCAGGGGGATTGGCTGCCGGCGGACCTGCTGGTCAGTACCGTGGGCACCCTCCTGGTTTTGGAGGCGTGCCGGCGTGTGATCGGGTGGGCCATGGCGCTCATCTGTGTTTGTGCCTTGCTCTATGCCTACTTCGGTCTCTACATGCCGGATTTGATCATGCACAAAGGGTACAGCCTCGAACGCATCGTCACCACGCTGTGGTTGACCACCGAGGGCATCTTCGGACTGCCGATCGGTGTGGCCGCCACCTTTGTTTATGTTTTTGTCCTCTTCGGGGCGATTCTCGAATCCACGGGCGGCGGTAATTTTTTCATCGAAATGGCCCATGCCCTGACCGGCCGTTTTTCCGGCGGCCCGGCTAAAACGTCGGTGGTGGCCTCCGGTTTTCTCGGTTCTATCTCCGGATCGGCGGTGGGCAACGTGGTGGCCACCGGCTCCTTCACAATTCCCATGATGAAGCGGGTGGGATACCGTCCGCATGTGGCCGGCGCCATCGAGGCCGCCGCCTCCACCGGCGGCCAGCTGATGCCGCCCATCATGGGGGCCGGCGCATTCCTGATGGCCGAGTTCACCAACACCAGCTATCTGACCATCATCAAGGTCGCACTGGTTCCGGCCATCATGTACTACATCACCGTGCTGTGTTTCGTGCACATCGAAGCCCAGAAGCACGGCCTGCGGGGGCAGCCCAAGGAGAATCTGCCCCGAATCTTTCAGGTGCTCAGAAACGGTATCCATTTCATCATTCCCGTGGGGATCCTGATCTATGTATTGGTGTCCAACTATTCCCCCATGATGGCGGGTTTCGTTGCCGTCGTAAGTACCCTGATTACCAGCCTGGCGGTGGATAGCGGCCGCTGGTGGCTGGAATGGCGCCGTCCGGGCGGCACCGCCCTTGGTCCGTTGCCATTTGCCGGTCAACAGGCGCGCAAGATCCTGGAAGCGCTTGAGAAAGGGGCACGCAATGCCATTATGGTATCGGTGGCGTGCGCCGCGGCGGGCATCATTGTGGGTATGGTCACCCTGACCGGCATGGGACTGAAGTTTTCATCCCTGGTGCTTGATCTGAGTTTCGGCATCAAGGGGTTGGCCATCCTGCTCATCGGCGCCGCCTCTCTTGTGCTCGGGATGGGGCTACCGGTGACCGCCAGCTACATCGTTTTGGCCACCCTGGCCGGCCCGGCGCTTCTGGATATGGGCGTGCCCATCTTAGTGACGCACATGATTGTCTTCTGGTATTCCCAGGACGCCAATGTCACGCCGCCGGTCAGCCTGGCCAGTTTTGCCGGTGCGGCAGTGGCCGGCGCCAACCCCATGCGCACCGCATTCACCTCCTGGAAGCTGGCCAAGGGCCTTTACATCATCCCGCTGGTGATGGCCTACCGGCCGTTGCTCGGCATGGGGCCGGAATACACGCTGCTGCACTGGGAAGTGATCTTCACCATGCTGACCACCACCCTGGGACTGGTGGCCTTCGCGGTCACACTGGAACGCTACTTTCTGAGGCACACCACCTGGATCGAAACCGGTTTGTTCGCAGTGGCCGCCGTCGGATTGCTATGGCCCGTTGCCTGGGTGGATGGCATCGGATTCGGCGCTTTAATTGCTGCCATTGCCTTGCAACTTCTCAAACCGGCCCCGGTAGTTATGACGGACCCTTAATCAACCCATTCAAGCACCGATGGCAGGAGTCAATAGAAAAAGGGCGTCTCCGGTTAAAAAGGAGACGCCCTTTTCGATTTTCTTTGGTGGAGGGTGCGTCGACCTGGCGCAAAACAGCCTCCGCCCTCGCATGCCTCGTAACTTATCGATATTAAATAACGAAATCCCGATCTACAAGGTTCCCGCCAACCGGACCAAAGAACCAAATTCTACCTTGATCAATGGTGAGGAGCCCGATGGGCTTTTGCAACATTGGGGTTAACTCGGACTTTCCCAAAGGATTGGCGCGAGCAGCGCAGATTATTCGGCGTTAAAAATACTGTGCATGACTGGATACCTAATCCAGAAGGCCTCTTAGAAGTGCGTTGAAATACTCTACTACTTGTTCATAAGGCTCTTTCTGAAACGCAGCTTGCCTAAAGACGTCCATTGCAATTTTGTGACCTTGGGACGAGGCGGCCTCCCTTTCCAATATGTCGGCCAACTTGGCTTTCGTTGCCTGGCCGGCCATTCTTGCGATTTCACGGCCCAGAAAACGAGCCGACGATCGATCGTAATCAGACGCCTCTTCTTTGAGAATGTCAGCCTCTTCAAAGAAGCGATCCATGTTGCCGGCGTCGATATAATTTCTCATGATGAAAATCAGGTCGGCAGCATCCTTGCCGCGCCTTGCAATGTTGTCATCCCATGAGACAAGCTTCAATATCGCCAGACCTGCCAGGGAGACCACCTTTACGACCAAATCAGGC
>JAGTVD010000427.1 GCA_018224505.1 Desulfatitalea sp.
CAAATGCACGGGTCAAGTTATCGGCACGCTGGGTTTTGGTCAAGCCGGTCTGCGGCGGGGTGGGCCGGCAGCGCGTCAATACGCGTGCGTCCACCCAGTGCTTGGCCACCCTGACGCCACTTGCCCGGGCCAATGCCGGCCAGAGGCGAATCAGCGTGTGGGCCTGGTTGAAGCCCCGCTGGCGCATCCGCCGCGGGTGCAAGGGCACCGGCAACACACGGTCGATATTTTCCGGTTCCCAGTCGCGGCGCAGCACTTCCCACAAAAGGCGCCCCAGGGGTTCTCCCAGGCGCTCGCGCCCAAGATACTTGTAGTGATGGATCAGAGCCCGCAAGGGCCCTTCATAGTGCCCGACGGACCGGGCGGCCATGAAGCGGGGTGGTTGCGCCTGGCAGATGCCGCAAAGGTGATCCAACCCGTGGGGTGATACGAAAGGTTCCCCGCACCGGGGGCACATGGGGGAAGCCACCGCTTTGAATCGTTGCATGCACCCAGGGCAAAGGTGGGGCCGCAAAAGGAATCGGAACCAATCGTCCACAGCGGCCGGCGCTGCGGGCCGGACAGGTGTCCCGGCCGCCAGCCTGAACAGCTGGCCGCAGTCGCTGCAGACCGCCGGCAGGACCGCTTCCAAGGCCGCCCGGGCGACCCGTATCACAAACGCACCAGGTGCAAAACCGTTGCTCACCGCCCTACGCCTCTCCACCGCAGCCGGCCTTCCTCACCGCATCGACCGAATTGGACTAACGCCATCTATTCACTGCAATGCTGCAAACAAGGATGCCGTCTCGGATCGCTCCGGACACGGCAGTCATCACAATCTTTCGACGATGGCGGCGGCAAAGGCGGAACACTTCACCTCCCGGGCACCTTCGAGCTGACGGGCCAGGTCGTAGGTCACCACGCCATCTTTGATGGTGGCCTGCAGGGCATGGCGCAACGCGGTGGCGGCTTCGCTCCAGCCCATGTGGTCGAGCATCATGGCGCCCGAAAGAATCAGCGAACTGGGATTGACTTTATCCTGGCCGGCATATTTGGGCGCCGTGCCGTGGGTCGCCTCGAACACCGCACATCCATCGCCGATATTGGCGCCCGGTGCCATGCCGAGTCCGCCGACCTGGGCTGCCAGAGCATCGGAGATGTAGTCGCCGTTGAGATTGGGGGTGGCGATCACATCGAATTCATCGGGCCGCAGCAAGACCTGCTGAAACAGCATATCGGCGATACGGTCCTTGATCACCACCTTGCCTTCGGGTCGTTGCCCGTCATAGCGATCGTAGAGTTCCGCTTCGGTGATGGTCTGGTCGCCGAAACGCTCCTTGGCCACCTCATACCCCCAGTGGCTGAAGGCCCCTTCAGTGAATTTCATGATGTTGCCTTTGTGCATCAGAGTCACGGAGGCGCGATCATGTTCGATGGCATAGGCAATGGCCATGGCCACCAACCGCTTGGTGTTGACTGCGCTGATGGGTTTGATGCCAATGCCCGTATCGGGTCCCAGTGCAGTGCCCATCTGGGTGTTGAGAAAATCGATGACCTTACCCACCTCCGCGGTGCCGGCCTGCCATTCGATGCCGGCGTAGAGGTCTTCGGTGTTTTCCCGAAAAACCACCATGTCGATCTTTTCCGGGGCCTTGAGGGGGCTGGGGACCGGATCGATGTACACCACCGGTCGCACACAGGCATAAAGGTCCAGTTTCTGGCGGATGGCCACGTTCAGACTGCGGATACCGCTGCCAATCGGGGTGGTCATGGGGCCCTTGATCGCAACCACATGCGTGCGGATAATCTCCAGAGCCTCGTCCGAGAGCCATTGGCCGGTTTCGTGAAACCCCTTTTCGCCCACCAGCAGTTCGCGCCATTCAATGCGGCGCGCGTCGTTGTAAGCCGCCTTGACGGCCTGATCGATGACCAGACGGGTGGCAGGCCATATGTCACGGCCGATACCATCGCCTTCGATATAGGGAATGATCGGCACATCCGGCACCTGCAGGACGCCTTGGTCGGAAACGGTTATTTTAGCCGGTTGTTTCGCTTGCATCGTATCGCACCTCCTATGCTATGAGGGTATCTGTAATAAACGGTTAACACGGTCATGTCCGCCACACGCTCAGCGCCCCCTCAAAGTTGCAGCGGCGCATGCCGAATGTCAAAAGCCAACGCGAAGAATATCAGCCAACCGATGACCATGGAACCAATAGAACACCTTAATCCGGCATTGCGCCATCGGGATTCATCGACTTCAATGCTTCGTCGACCATACCCTTTGCCGGAAAGCCTCGTAAATCACCACGGCCGCCGCCGCAGAGGCGTTAAGCGATCCCAGCGCACCGGTCTGGGGAATGGCCACCATATAGTCGCATTGCCGCTTGACCAGGGGCCGCAACCCCTTCTCTTCGCCCCCGATCACCAAGGCCAGGGCGCCTTGCAGATCCGCATCGTACAGGCAGCGTTCTCCTTCACGGTCCGCACCGGCAATCCAGAATCCCCGCTCCTTCAAGGTCTGCATTGTCGCCACCAGGTTGGTCACATAGGCCACCCGCATGTGTTCCAGGGCGCCGGCCGAGGCTTTGCTGGCAGCGGCCGACGGCGGCGCCGAGCGGTCTTTAGGCGCCACGATGCCCGGCACCCCGGCACAATGGGCCGTGCGCACGATGGCACCGAAGTTCTGGGGGTCCACCACCTGGTCCAGCAATACGACCCAGCGGGTGTCCGCGTTCTCCCCCGCAGCGATGATCTCCTCCAGATCGCATACGGGATAGCCTTCCACCGCTGCCGCCACGTCCTGGTGTCGGCTGTGACCCACCAGGGTGGTTATGTTTTCCGGTGCCACCCATTGCACCGGTACGCCGTCCCGTTGGGCTGCGTCGGCGATGGCCTGCCGACGGCCGGCACCCGGCCCTTTGGCCAGATAGACCGTGTGAATCCTTCGGCGCCGTGCGTGCAGCGCCTCGTAAACGGGGTGGTAGCCCCATAATAGCGCGCGTTCTTTGGCCATGGTATCCGTTGCACCCCGAATCTTTCAGTCCGCCTGCCCGGCATGGTGTATCAAATCCATCAACTCCCGCTGCGCCTGTGCCAAGTCGTCATTCACCA
>JAGTVD010000428.1 GCA_018224505.1 Desulfatitalea sp.
ACTGTCCGGCGGCGGTACCGCCGCGGGGCCGGGGTCCGTCGGTGATGCCGTCTCCTCGGGTCGAGGATCGACGGCCGTTTCCATGGGTGCTGTCTCCATCTCCCCGGCTTCAGGCCGCGCATCCTCGTCATCTAAGGGGCGCGCATCCTTGTCTTGGGGTTTGTCCTTTTTTTTAAACCATTTTAAAGCCATTGGATTTCCTGGTTTTCATGCTGCTTTGGATTGAAGGTTGACGGACACGACCTTGGAAATGCCTTTGTGTTCCATCGTGACGCCGAACAGCATTTCGGCGAACTCCATGCTCTTTTTGTTGTGGGTGATCATGATGATTTGGGATTTTTCGCCGATGACCTGCATCAGGTTGTTGAAACGGATTACATTGGCATCGTCCAGGGGAGCGTCAATTTCATCCAGTAGACAAAAGGATGTGGGCCGAATCAAAAAGATGGCAAAGATAAAAGCAATGGCCGAGAGCGCCTTTTCCCCGCCGGACAGCAGGCTCATGCGAGTCAGCTTTTTGCCGGGCGGATGAACCATATACTCCACACCGGTCTCCAGCGGTTTGGCAGGATCCGTGAGTTCCAGACGGGCCGAACCACCCTCGAAGAGTTTGGGGAATACCTCCATGAGCTTGGCGTTGACCTGCTCGAATGTCTCCATGAACCGTTCCTGGGTAATGCGGTTGATCTTGCGGATGACCTTGTGCAGGTCCTCGATGGCCTTGACCAGATCGTCGCGTTGGGTTTCCAGGAAATCGAACCGCTCCTTGAGTGTTTCGTACTCCTTGATGGCACCCAGGTTGACATCGCCGATGCTGGCGATTTTCGTGCGCAGGCGTTCCAGTTCGGTTTCCATCTCCTCAACGGTCATGGCGGGGGTGTCCGACTGGTTGTGCTGTGCGCGCAAAGTGGCGAGGTTGGTGTGATACCGTTCCTGGGCCCTGCCGGCAATATTGTCGCGTTTGATCCGCTTCTCGGAAAGGTCGACCTCCATGAATCGCATCTTTTCCACTGTCTTTTCCCGTTCTGTCTGTATGGCGGCCTGCTTTGCGTCGCTTTCCCGGATGGTCTCGTCAATGGCGCTGTATTCCGTTTCGTTGCCGGCCAGGGTCTGCTCAAGCTCCCGGAACCTGTCGTACAGTTGCTGCAGGTCTTTTTCCTGACCTTCGATTTTGACGGCCGCTGAGGCCCGTTTCTCTATTTTTTGATCGATCTCCCGCCGCAACTGCTCCAGGCGCGCATGGCTGTCGTGCGCGAAGGCTTTGAGGCGCTGGAGGTTGTTGGTGCCATTTTCCAACTTCGCCTGCAGGGCCGTAAGCTCCATTTTCAGGTCCACGACCTTCTGATTGTGCGATTCGAGCTGTGTGGTCAGCTCGCTGATCTGTCGGGTGGTGTCGGCGGTGCGCTGCTGCACCTGGCGCACCTCCTCGCCGATCCTGGTCAGCGCCTGGTTATACTTGCCCATTTCTTCATCCAGGTCGCTCTCCTCGCCCAGGATCTGTTCCTGCTCCAATTGGGTGATTTCGAGCTGCCGGCGCGCATTCTTAAGCGCTTCACCCAAACGGTAGAGGTTCTTCTCCACAGCCAGCGACTCATCGGCGGCACTGCTTTTTTCCGCAAGCGCCTCTTGCAGATCGGTTTCCATCTGCCGCACCTTTGCTTCCAGCGCTTGCTGGTGCTGGTGGGCCAAGCCCAAAGCCTGTTCAATCTCTTCGGCCCGGCCGGCCAGTGCTTTCAGTTCCTGCTTTTTAGCCAGGATGCCCGATAGTTGCTCCTGGCTGCCGCCGATCAAGATACCCTGGTGGGACACCACATCGCCTTCCCGGGTCACGATGGTTTGGAGGCGGCCATTGCGGTTGAAGAGCTGCAACGCATCATCCATGGTGGCAACCACTGCGACATGTCCGAGCAGCGCTTCGGCGATGGTTCGGCCATCAGCACGCACGGTGACATGGTTGAGCAGTCGCAGGGAAGGTTCCACCGCATGCTCTGAGATGCCGGGTAACGGCTTGACGGCACTGACGGGAAGAAATCCGCCACGGCCCGCAGCGCTGTCCTGAAGGTAGCCAATGGCCGCGGCCCCTGCGTGTTGGTCCTTGACCAGTATGTATTGCAGGGCTTCTCCCAGAACGGCCTCCACCGCGGTTTCATACCCCGGGGCGGGTTCGAGGATGTCGGCCATCAACCCCAGGATGCCATCCAGGCGGGTGGTGGCTGCCCCCTGGGCCGGGACGTCTTGCCCTTCGACGTTGCGGGCTTGCATGACGGCTTTGACGCCGTCCCGGTACCACTCGAAGTTGGCGGCCATTTTCTTCAATGTGCCAAGCTGGGAGCGCACTTTATTGCGTTCCAGATCCAAGGTTTGGGTCTGCTTGACTTGGGCGCCCAACGCGGCGGTTTGGGTCGCCAGTTCTTCTTTCAACTGCCGGATGCGGGTTTCGCAACGGGACATGGCGACCCTTATATCCTCGAGGGCTGTCTGCTCTTCGGTATTGTTTTTTTCAAGTTCGGCCACCTTTTTTGTGGCGATTACCAACTCTTCGTCAATGCGCTTGAGTCGGCGCTTCAGGCTCTCGCGGTTGTTGGAGGCGTTCAGGTAGATGTTTTTGCAGCGCGCCTCTTCGGCCACCAGGTGCATCAGGGCGTTCTTGTTCTCCTCAGCGGCCTGGTTGAGTTGCCTGAGCTGCTCCTGAAGCCCCTGGGCGTTACCGCGATCCTGATCCAGGAGCCCCCGTACACGCATGAGCTCTTGCTGGACCCGTTGATTCTGGGAGGTGACCTGCTCCACTTCGGAACCCATGGAGACCGTTTTGGCATGCAGTTCGGTGTGGGCCTGCTCGAGTGCTGAAATTTCTCCGCCCAAACGTTCCATCTCGCTTTTCAGGTGACTGCGTTCACCCTCGATTCGGTCGATATCGCGCTGCAGTTCGAAATGCCGGGATTTCTGGGTGGCGATCTCCTGGTTTTTTTGCGACCGTTGGAGCTTGATCGCTTCCACGGCGGCATCAATTTTTTTGAGTTGCGTCACATGGGCCAGATCGGCATCTTTGAGTTCGCGCAGAAGCGTTTCGGCTTCGGCGATCTGGTGGTTGTAGCTGTCGAAGTAGTTGAGCAGCAGGCGGCTGTCGATGGCTTTGAACCGTTCCTGATAATGCTTGTAGCGTTCGGCGGTCTTGGCCTGACGCCGGAGCCCGGCCATCTGGCGATTGACTTCGGAGATGATGTCGTTGATGCGCAGCAGGTTCTGCTCGGTGGCTTTGACTTTGCGGAGGGCTTCGGTTTTGCGGAATTTGTAGCGGGTCACACCTGCGGCCTCTTCGATGAACAGCCGCCGCTCATCCGGTCCGGCGTCGACAATGGCGCCGATGTTGCCCTGTTGAATGATTGCGAAGGTTCGCGTACCCACGCCGCTGCCCATGAACAGGTTGTAGATGTCTTTGAGTCGGCAGGGTTGCTTGTTGATCAAGTAGGCGCTCTCACCCGAGCGGTACAAGCGCCGGGTGACGCTGATTTCGCTGTATTCACGCAATGTTTCGGGGGCATGGCCGTTATCGTTGGCCAGGGTGAGGGTGACCTCGGCCATGTTCAGCGGCGGTCGCCCGTTGGCGCCGGCAAAAATGATGTCCTCCATGCTCTTGCCGCGCAGTTGCTTGACGCTTTGCTCGCCCATGACCCAACGCAGTGCATCGATGACATTGCTCTTGCCACAGCCGTTGGGTCCCACGATGGCACAGATGCCCTCGGGGAATTGAATGCTGGCTTTGTCCAAAAAAGATTTGAAACCGACAATTTCCAGCTTTTTGATCTTCATGCCTTCGGCCTCCGGAACAGATCACTAGTTTGCAGGGCAGGGCATCACCTGTCAGCCACGCCGGCACAGGGTAAGTCGAAGTGGCAAGCGAACAGTTGGTATATCCATTGCAGTACGCTTGAGTCGCAGCCCGGCGAGCGGTTTTGCCGACAATGGTTCCTTCATATCAAGCCGTCCCGGAATTGTAAAGGATAAAGCCCCAGGGAGGGTATGAATTGGCATGGAGAATACAATATATGGTGGTGTTCTTTCCCGCACCCGGTGGCATTGCGCCCC
Source organism: Desulfatitalea sp. (assembly GCA_018224505.1). Classification (GTDB taxonomy): domain Bacteria; phylum Desulfobacterota; class Desulfobacteria; order Desulfobacterales; family Desulfosarcinaceae; genus Desulfatitalea. The sequence goes on from JAGTVD010000428.1 coordinate 4,087, forward strand.
AAACTTGCGGTCGGCAGGGGGTTCAAAAGCCAAAGGTGCGAGGATGGAGGGTATCCATATGTATACGGGACTGATGGCGAGTGTCGAAGGCAAATTCTCAACGCGTCACTATATGCCCGCTCTAAAGCCTTCAGGATATCCGAAGAAGTGGGATTTACGGGAATCGGCGTTTTGGACGCAAATCACTTGACTTGGGGCTTTCAGAACTGGTATTAAAAACAAATTCTTATGCACACAGTACGGCTGTGTTAAGCTCCTTTTCAGACATCCAAATTTTACGGGGGAGGTCGCTGTGCCGCAAACAACACCGGTTGATATCCGCCTGCTATTAGAAAACGACGAGGTCCAACAGGCCACATCACCCATCAGCGAGTCGGTCAAGGAACGACTTGGCTATCAGCCGCCGATTTGCCGGGTGTTTCAAAACGATATCACGCAAGCCGTGTCGGTGGATGGGTACCATTTCGAAATCGACGTTGAGGCGCGCAGGCAGCTGCCGGATATCATAAACAACAGAGTGCACAGAATTACCGTGCCGACCGATCCGCCGGAAAGTGTCGTGCGCGACTTTCGCCGGGTACGTCGAATCGGCATCGTGTTTTCGGGGGGACCTGCCCCGGGGGGGCACAACGTCATTGCCGGGCTGTACGACGCCGCCAAACGGGCCAATAAGGAAAACCGGATTTTTGGATTTCTGGTGGGGCCTGATGGCATCATCGAAGGGGATTATGTCGAGCTTAACGATGCCCAGGTGGACGACTTCCGTAACCTGGGCGGCTTTACCATGATCAAAACAGGCCGCACCAAGATCGATACGGCCAAGAAAATGGCTTTGGCCAAGGATACGATCCTGGCGTTGGGGTTGGATGCCCTGGTGGTGGTGGGCGGCGACGATTCCAACACAAACGCGGCCTTCCTTGCCCAGGAACTGTTCGCCCACAAGGTCCAGATCATCGGGGTTCCCAAGACCATCGACGGGGATATCCAGGTGCGCGATGCGGACGGCCACGTGCTGTGTGCCATGTCCTTCGGTTTCCACTCCGCCGCCAGAGCCTTCTCCCAAGCGGTGAGCAACCTGAGCAACGACAGCAGCTCCGACATCAAATATTGGCATATTTGCCGGGTGATGGGACGGGTGGCCAGCCACCTGGCGCTGGAAGTGGCCTTGCAGACGCATGCCAATCTGACCTTTATCGGCGAGGACCTGGCCGATTATGTCGACCGGCAGCGGCTGATCAAGGCCCGCGAACAGGGGACCGTGGACTACACGGCTTACGGAATGACGCTGCGCCATCTGTCGCGCGTCATCTGCGATGGCATTGTACGGCGTGCGGCGGTGGGCAAGAATTACGGCACTGTGGTGATTCCCGAAGGGTTGTTGGAGTTCATCAACGAGATCGAGGTGTTTATTGTCAAGTTGAACACCATCATTGCCGAATACAACCACACCCACGATCGGGATTTCCATATCACTTTTCCGTTGTTGACCCAGAAATTGGATTACCTGGGCCGCCTGGTACGCAATCCGGCACCGGGGCTGGCGCCCAACATCTGGAACGCCCGGGATGACGAGCTGTTCAACGACCTGCCCGATTTTTTCCAGGAAGGCCTGCTGACCGAAAGGGACAGCCACGGCAATTTTCAATTTTCCCAGATTCCCACGGAAAAGGTGGTGCTGGATCTGGTCAAGGACTACCTCAAAATATTGCGCGACCAGGGCGATTACCGGGTCGGCATCACGCAGGAGTATTATCGCAAAATCCTCGGCCGTGCCGGCTTGGATCCCGATTATTACGGCCCCTTTCTGTTTGCTAACTACGGCCAACCGGGCCATTTGCTCGTCAAGCAAAGCATCATCTCCATGCGGACGTTGAAAAATGCATTGGTGACGGCCGGTATTCTGAATGCGGACGGTGCCATACCGGAGGCGATCGAGAAGATCTTCAAAGTGTCGGTGCCCCAATTCAAAACCCAGTCCCACTTTTTCGGATACGACGGCCGGGGTACCGATCCAACCCGGTTCGATTGCACCTACACCTACAATCTGGGTCTGACGGCTTTCAGTTTGATTGCCCATGGCACCACCGGCCAGATGGCCGCCATTCGCAATCTGGAGCATGGATTCGATCAATGGGAGCCGTTGGGTATCCCCATTGCCCCCTTGATGCGCCTTGAAGAGCGTAAAGGGCGGTTGACGCTGGTTTTGGAAAAAAGTCTGGTGGACATCAGCGCGCCTGCATTCAGGGTGGTCAAGGCGTTTCGGGAGCATTGGCTGGCTGCGAGTCCCGGTGAGGACCAGTTCCGCCGTCCCGGTCCGATTCTGCTCGACAGTGACAAAGAAGAGGATCGGCCCATCACTCTGCGTTTGAACGCCATTGGCCGGGAGCCGGGGCGCGGAGCTTAACCGATATGTTGACCATCGAGGCAAAATGAGCTTTACAGAAGCGGTTTTCAGGGTGGTGGACGTTTCCGGATGTCCCTATTACCAGAAAGGCGATGAGTTCAAAATCACTGGTAATGCTCTGTTGCTGGAACACAACAAGGGCAGCAAGTTCATTTCCACGGTCATCATCGACATGCCGTCGAAACGCCGGGAGTGCCGCACCCTGATTTCGGAACTGACCAAAATCCTGGTCGAGCACGAACGGGTGGATCGTATTCCCGATCGGGTGATGTCTTGCGGCATGTGTCATGGCGAAATCAAGCTGGAACATAAAAAAGGCACTGCCATCGCCTTGGTCGAGGACATCAAGCAGCACGGCACGGATGCGGCCACCATCGCTTCCATCCTGAGCAATTTTTCCATCTTCAAAACTTTGGACGATAGCAGCCTCAGGGATTTTGTGTCGCTGCTGCGGCTCAAGAAATACGCCCCCGGCGATACGATCATCAGTAAAGGGGACTTGGGTAAAAACCTCTACATCATTCTCGCCGGCCTTGTGAATGTGGCGGACGAGGACGGGATCAGCATCACCAAGCTGCGCAATGGCGAGGTGTTTGGTGAGATGAGCCTGATCAGTGGCGATCCCGTGGGAGCCACCATAAAGGTGCTCGAACCCACCACGGTGTTGTTCATCAAAGGGCAGGATTTTTTAAAGGTGCTCAATCGTTTTCCTTCATTGCAGATGTATTTCGCCCGATTGCTTTCCCGGCGTCTGGCCAAATCCAATGTGATGATTTCCAAGGAGTTTTCCTCGGGAATGACCGGCACCCTATCTCAAATGCCCCCTGTGGAATTGCTCCAGACCCTCAACTACAACCAGAAGACGGGCACTCTGAAACTGAATCTGTCCAAAGGGCCGGCCACCATTTTATTTCGTGGTGGCGCCATTGTGCAGGCCGTTTACGGCCCTACAATGGACAAATTTGCTTTTTTCAGCATTCTGGGTGAAAAGCAGGGGCGTTTTCAATTTGTGCCCGGGTTGACAGAGCAGGAGATGGCACTGCCGGAGCTGGGAATGTTCATGGAGTTGTTGATGGAGGGGTTGCGAAAAATGGACGAAGCGGTCAGGGTATAGAAAAGTCAGGGTCAGGTGTGATGAGGGCCGATGGTCGGCTGGTCTTGGTCGGCATTCTCACCAGTTTTATCTTAGGCTTCAATATCGATTGTTAACATCAGTGCGCTTCTGCATCTAATCTGTCAGACCGCGATTGCGGGCGTCGATGCGTGGGATGTATTGGTTGGCGTTATTGCAACCGCCCGTACCATCGCAAACGCCTTCGCACCGATGGCATATGGATTATGGATGGACACGATTTAACTAAAGAAACGCAACCGACAAACCGATAGGAACATTGATGGGG
>JAGTVD010000429.1 GCA_018224505.1 Desulfatitalea sp.
ACATGGTGGGCTCTGCCCAGATCGGCCAGTGGTTCGAACTGCGCCCCACCCGTGATAGCTGGCCAGGTGTCATTTTCGGCATCGACCAAGGGGAAATCAAATTTCAGGCCGTGGGCCCCGCCGGTGCACTGCCCACCACCAGTACGCTCAACTTCCCCATGCAGGGGCTCAAAATCGAGGTCGGGGAACGCGCCTACACTGCCTGGGCCGTACGCAACGCCATCAGCGCTGAATCGTCCTATTATGTCAAAGTGGAAGGAACCCCCGGCAGCCTGATCTTCGGGCCGTTTTCCGAGAATAGCGAGACCGAAATGGTGGTTATCGACCTGCAGTAACCCGAACCCATCAGACCGCTTCGGCGCGGTCGCCCTTGCGCTCCAGCCACGCTTTGCGCTGGTCGGCCGCCTTTTTGGTCAACAACATGTCCATCAGCGCATTGGCCGAGTCGGCCGTATCCGATGCATATTCCAGGCGCAACAGGCGGCGGGTGTCCGGCGCCATGGTGGTTTCGCGCAACTGGGCCGGATTCATCTCGCCCAGCCCCTTGAACCGCTGGATGGAGGCTTTGGTGGTCGACTTGGCGAAACGTTTGAGGATGGCATCCCGTTCATAATCGTCCAGGGCGTAATGCACCTGTTTGCCGATGTCGATGCGATACAGCGGCGGCAGGGCCACATAGATATGCCCGTTGTCCACCAACGGACGAAAATGCTTTAGAAAAAGGGCGCACAGCAGGGTGGCGATGTGCAGGCCGTCCGAATCGGCGTCGGCCAGAATGCAGATCTTGTGATAACGCAGGCCACTGATCTCCCGGGCACCGGGATCCACCCCCAGGGCAACGGCGATGTCATGGATCTCCGCCGATGCCAGCACGCCCTCCGAGCCATCCTCCCAGGTGTTCTTGATCTTGCCCCGCAGCGGCATGATCGCCTGGGTTTGGCGATCCCGGGCCTGCTTGGCCGACCCGCCGGCAGAATCGCCTTCCACCAGGAACAGCTCGCACTGGGCCGGATCCTGGTTGATGCAGTCGGACAGCTTACCCGGCAGCACCGGGCCGGCCACCGCCTTTTTGCGGGCCACCGCCTTGGAAGCCTTCAACCGCAACCGGGCACTTTCGATGGCCAGTTCGGCCAGCCGTTCGCCCGTTGCAACATGTTGGTTGAGATAGATGCTGAAAGCATCCTTGACCACCCCCGACACAAATGGCGTGCACTGGCGCGACCCCAGTCGCTCCTTGGTCTGTCCGGAAAAGAGCGGGTCGGAGAGCTTCACGGACAGCACGTAGGCACAGTTGTCCCAGATATCGTCGGGCCCCAGCTTGATACCCCGCGGCAGCAGTCTGTGAATGTCGCAAAACTCCCGCAAGGCGGCCAGCAGACCGGAACGAAACCCATTGACATGGGTGCCGCCCTGGATGGTGGGGATCAAGTTGCAATAGCTCTCGGCAATGACCGAACCGGCGCCCTCCAGCCAGGTCACGGCCCAGGCCACCTGCTCCTGGGGGCCATCGAAACCGCCGGCAAAGGGCGGATCGGGGATACATGACTGGTTGTCCAGCGATTCGGTCAGGTATTGCTCGAGGCCGGTCTCGTAGTGCCATTGATCCACCTCTCCGGTCTTGCGGTTGTCGAAACTCACATAGAGTCCCGGACAAAGCACGGCCTTGGCCCGCAGGATATGCTTCAAGCGGCTGGCGGAAAAAACCGGATTGTCAAAATAGTGCGGATCGGGCCAGAACCGAACAGTCGTACCCGATCGGGTGCGCGCCACCTTGCCCACCACAGTGAGCGGCTCTACCTTCGCGCCGCTTTCGAACGCCATGGCATACTGCTGACCGTCACGCAACACCGTCACTTCGAGGCGTCGGGAAAGCGCATTGACCACCGACACCCCCACGCCATGCAGACCACCGGAAAAACGGTAATCCTTGTGGGAAAACTTGGCGCCGGCGTGCAGACGGGTCAGGATCACCTCCACCCCGGACACCTTTTCGGTGGGGTGCTGGTCCACCGGCATGCCCCGACCATCATCGGTCACCTGCAGCGAACCATCTTCGTAGAGAATCACCTCGATGCGATCCGCATAGCCGGCGATGGCTTCATCGGCGGCATTGTCCACCACCTCCTGGGCCATGTGGTTGGGACGCTGGGTGTCGGTGTACATTCCCGGCCGCCGGCGCACCGGATCGAGTCCCTCGAGCACCTCCACCGAAGCGGCGGTGTAACCGGAATTGAATTTATTGTTCCTGCCGTTGAACATATTGCCGTTTTTCATATACCTATCTCACACACAGCATGCGCGCCTACAGGCAAACGCATACCCGATGCCTTCGTCATGATCCTCCGGGGCGGCAACGCCCCAACAGGCAGACGGATTCCATCTGCACAAAGCGGGAGCGCCGTTTCATCCGAATGCCGTTGCGGTTGCAGGCCGGCCCAATGCCGCAGCATAGCGAAAGCCGCGATCCATCCGCACCCGTGTTTAGCACGCGCCGCCAGGAAAGCACAACAGTTGTTGCGGTCCATTCCCGGCCCGGAAACGCGAAATCAGTAGCTCTTGCCCTTCTCGTCCACCATGGGAACAAAGCGTACATCGATGATTTTCTGCTGTTCAATGCGGCCTTCGATGCGCTTCAGCAACACCAGCTCCTGGACGCCGGCACGCCCCACGGGAATCACCATGCGCCCGCCCTCGGCCAGTTGCGCCTTCAGGGGTTCTGGAATACGGGTGGGCGCACAGGTGACAATGATCCCATCGAAAGGGGCGTGCTCGGGCCACCCCAGGAAACCATCGCCGACCCGGACACGCACCTGTTCATAACCCGCTTCCTTCAGCGCCACTTGCGCCTGTTGGCCCAACTCAGGTACAATCTCGATGGAATAGACCGCCACCCCCATGGCCGCCAGCACCGCCGCCTGGTAGCCGGAACCGGTGCCGATTTCGAGCACCCGCTGGCCTGGCTGCAGATCGAGCAATTCGGACATCAGGGCAACAATATACGGCTGGGAAATGGTTTGCCCCTGGCCGATGGGCAACGGACGGTCCCGATATGCCAGGGAACGAACCGATTCCGGCACGAAAAGATGCCGCGGCACCGTTAACATGGCCCGCAACACCGCCTCATGGTCCACCCCGCGGCCGCGAATCTGGATATCCACCATCTGCGTGCGCTGATCGGCATACCGGTTCTCGACCCCCTCGGCCCCCAGGGGCTGAGGCATCCAGATGGGCACCCATCCCAGTACGAACAGAACGGTCAATGAGCGTAACACACGTAACATAGTCCCTCCTTGATCACCTGCTTGATTCCGGCCATGTTCCATAGCCCATGTAGGGCAAAGCGGCAAGGCCGTAAAAGCAGATTTTTTCTTGACTCACGCGGGTGGCCTCTATAGGGTTCGCCCTGAAAAGGGGGTGTTGTTTTCAATCAATATAACATCGACGGCAAGCATTATAACCACATGAATAATAGTCCGATTCATTGAAAAGGAGAATGAAAAATGGCAAGCAACGACCAAAAGGGGAAACAACCACTCTGGCTGTCCATCGAGGAGAATATCCTTCAGTTTGAATCGAAGTTGCTCTCGGGGGAAAACCCGGAAGCATCGATTCAACAGATTGCAAAGGAACTGGACAATGCGGGGTACAACGTTTCGCGTCACGGCGGCAACCTGATCAAATTGAGATTCGCCGTGGATCGCGCGCGGGCCGTGGGAAGACCACTCCTTAAGGATCTCAACACTGCGATTGCGGCGCTTTCGTTGGCGGATGTGGCCGACCCCTATCTTGCCACCACCAGACTCCTCGACGACATCGGAAACACGTGGATGGAACTCAGAAGCGCGGAACGCAGACCGGATGTGGTTGACATTATCGAGAAGACAAAACTCGACCTTTTGATCGCCAAAGCAAAGGCCATGGCGGGCGATGACGGAATTCGACTGCTCATTGAAGAAGAAATAAATCACGCGGTCATAATCACAGCGTTGGATATCACAGAGGAAAAGCTCAAAGAGGTGATCGCACAAATAGAGAAGGAGCGTGCAGAGCGGGCCAGAGTGGCCACGTTGCTCGAAAAGGTGACGGACAAATCCGGCGAAGAAAAAGTGCGGCACCTCATCGACAATAACGTCTCCGAAGCTTTAATCATTGAGATGGCCGAAGTGGACCGGAGCGTCATCGATGCCGTCAACAAGGCCATGGAGGAGGAGATGAAGGAAAAGCAGCGGCTGGCCGAAGAGGAAGCCGCGCGCAAAAAGGCCGAAGCCGAGGGGCCTGCGCTGGAAGATATCCCGCCGGACGAGATACTGGCCTACATCGACTCCATCCGCGAAATCATGGAATTCAGCGATCAGGAAAAGGAGATCCGGGTGATGTGCGAACAGAGCTCCATCCCAAAGGCCCTCGTGGACATCGCCGTTTCGGAGCCCGACAAACTGGATCAACTCGAAAAAAAGGCGCAGGGATAAATACCCGCTGCCCGCCCTTGTGGGTCCCGGTCAAAGGCCGGGACCGTTTGCGGCGCAGCTTGACCCCTTGATGCGTCCAATCAGATTTCCTTAAAACAAAAGCCTACTGTCGAAACAGTAGGCTTTATTTTTGGTGGCGATGCAGGGACTTGAACCCCGGACTCTGCGGATATGAGCCGCATGCTCTAACCAGCTGAGCTACATCGCCTTAGGGAGGTCGTGCCACGGAGCTCCGCGGCACGACGAACAGCTTCCTTAACAGTTCGCACGGGTACAGTCAACCGGAAAAAACGGGCTCAACAGGGTGATTGCAGGTACGCCAAAGAGATGGCGCGGTGTTTGTGGCTGTCGATCCGGTGCACCCGGTAGCGGGGGGGTGTCGCTGCACGCAACCGGGTTCCGACAGATTGCCTGGGACAATCAGTTTCCCGGAGCCGAACTGACCGGCTCCACGGCGAATTCGTCCAATTGGTCGGCCGGGGGTAAATCAGCGAACACAAGCGTGAACGGTATAGTCTGTCCCGGCCGGACATTTGTTCCGGCGCCGGCGTCCCGGGGGGATGTCTTCAAGAGCTGGTTGATTTCAACAATGGATTGATTGGCCAGGTCCTGGTCATCCAATTGGATACCGGCGTAACTGAATTCGGTCTTGGCGAGCACCTTGCCCCGGGTGTACAAGCGGCCCTGAACGCGGATCATTTCGCGCGGTGTGTTATATCCATTGCGCACCGTTCCGGTAATGACGAACAATCGTCCGGCCTCGGCGTTTTCGATAAATTTGCTGGTTATGTCCGATGTGGACAGATTGAGAATACCCTGGGGGTCCTGGGGCGCGGGTTTGAAATAATCGACTGCTTGTTTGACATAATCGCCGACATAGGGAATCTCTATGCCTTGTTCTTCGACAGCGTAGTAGAGACCGTACCCACCGCCACCCAACAGGGCCAGGATAAGCAGCAGTACCAGGGATTTGCTGGTTTTCTTCTTTGTCCTGAACGGCTTGGGTTTGGGGGGCGTGGGCGCCTTATCTTTCTCGACCACCGCGGCCGCCCTGGCTTGCGGGGTGGCAGCACTCGCCGATTTGCGGTCCTTCACTGCCTTGCCTTCGGATCGCTGATCGTCGTCCTCGACAAGGAACTCCAGTTCAATATCACCGCTGTGGACGATTTCGCCACTAGCGGGATCATCCTTTTCATCGACCAAGTCGGACAAATCGGAGAGGTCGAGTTCCTCCTCCTCTTCATCGCCGGTGGCGCCGGCTCGGGTCATCCCTTTGGCGGGCGCTTCTTCGAGGTCCAGATCGAGCGCCAGGTCGGACAAATCGCTGGAAGCGCTGCTTTCCATGGTCAACCCATCCAAGCGGTCGCTGTCCAGCTCTTTGGCTGTGTCATCAGCGTCCAGATCGAACTCCAGTTCCAGTTCCTCGTCGTCAAACGCGTCACCGTCGGTCTTACGCTCAGGCAAGAGATCCGCCTCATCGATGGCCGACTCGATTTCAGCCAAATCGAGCTCATCCCTGTCGCCAAATCCCAGGTCTTCCTGGGCAAGGGGCGCTGTCGGCTTTTTCTCTTTCGCAGCGGTGGTATCGCCTTCAAGCATCTGCTCGATATCGGAAAGATCGATCTCTTCTTCGGCCAGGGTATCACCGGCCCGGGCCGACGGCACCTCAGGCTGCAATCCGGTATCGTCATCGAGTTGAAAATCGAGTGAAGTCAAATCGTCCGACGCCGCATCCGGCTCAGGGGTTTTATCAGACACAGCTGTGTCATCCAGGGTTAATTCCAAGTCCAGATCATCATCTGCGTCCCCCGCCACCTCGTCATCCAGACCGGTGGTGGCCATGAGGGCATCCAAATCGGAAAGATCGAGGTCATCATCCAGGGATGCCTGGTCCTCCGTCCGCTGATTTTCCTGGTGCGAAGCTTCGGCTGCCGGCTCTTCAAACGACAAGTCAAAGTCGTCATCCAAAGAGAGGGGTTCATCCTCCATGCCGGCTTGCGGGCCTGCTGCCGGCGCGGCAGTCAAATCCAGATCTTCCGTCAAAGACAAGTCCAAATCACCGGATACCGGCGCACCCGCTGACGCATCGTCGTCCAACCCAAAACCGTCATCCAGGGAAAGCTCGATATCTTCATCTGCGGCTTCGGAATCCCGTGCAGGCGTTGCAGCCAGATCCAAATCGTCCTCCAGGGAAAAATCCAAATCATCGGACACCGGCTTATCTGCGGAGGGGTCATCGATCAAATCAAGATCGTCATCCAGTGTAAGCTCGATATCTTCATCCGCGGCTTCGGAATCCCCGGTAGGCGTCGCAGTCAGATCCAAATCGTCCTCCAGGGAAAAATCCAGATCATCGGACACCGGCTTATCTGCGGACGGATCATCGATCAAATCAAGATCGTCATCCAGAGAAATCGCCCGATCGTCATCCGCGGCTTCGGCATCCCCTTCAAGGGTCGAAGCCAGATCCAAATCATCCTCCAGCGACAAATCCGAATCATCGGATTCCAATGCATTGGATTCGTCCGGTTCGGCCATATCGAAATCGAGAGCGGCCAAATCCAGGTCGTCCTGCCCCTGCCCCCGGTCCGTCACGGATGGTGCCTCAACCTCCGAAAGGTCCCCCTCTTCGAGGGCCAGGTCCAGGTCTTCAAAGGCCAGATCATCATCCGGCAGCACAATGTCCGCGGATGCGCCGACGTCCGGCAACGCGTTGGCATCATTCGATCCATCGCGCTCAATCACCAAGGTATCATCATGAATTTCGAAATCCATATCCAGATCGAGGGCATCGGCCCTGTCCGCGTCAACTGCGGATGCCGGGGGCGGTTCTTCTGTCGGTGGTTCGAGGGCGGATTCGAAATCAAAATCCAGGTCCGTATCATCCGGCGAGCCGGCCGTATCTTCGGTTGCCATGGTTTCTGCGGCATTCGGTTCACCGACCGGGAGAGCTTCCTGGGCGAGGAGGGCATCCAATTCGGCCAGATCGATTCCTTCCAGTTCCTGCTCGGTGGTAGTCGCATCGCTACCCGGCACTTCCGCCATGGCCACAGCCGACGCTTCAGTCATTCCCGGTTGTTGATCATCAGTGGCTTCGATCGGCTGCGACACCGGCGGGTGCGCGATGAACACATGCCGACACTGGGAGCAGCGCACCTTTGAGCCGGCAGGCTGAAGCAGCCGTTCATCGAAACGATACGTGGTGTTGCATTCCTGGCAGGTAATAAACATGGCACACCCTCATTAGTTATAAATTCAGATTGAAAACGCCTGGCAAGTGGCGATAGCCTTCAGCATAATCCAGCCCGTAGCCGACAAGGAAACCCTCCTTGACCTGGAGACATGCGTAATCCGCATCCAGATCGATCTGCCGGCGTTCGAATTTGTCGACAAATGCGCAAACTTTAACCGAACGCGGGTTGAAGCTGAGCAGGTGTTGCTTGAGAAAGGCCACCGTCAAACCGGTATCGAGGATGTCCTCAATGATCAGTACATCCTTGTTTTGGATATCGATCTCAAAATCTTTAAGCAGGCAGATGTTGCCGGATGATTGGCAATTGGCGCCGTAACTGGAGATACGAACGAAATCAACCGCCACCTGCCTGAGCTGCAGCTGGCGCATCAGATCGGCCATAAATACAAAGGCGCCTTTGAGCACGCCAATAAGCACCAGATCGGATTCCTGATAGTCAACTGAAATGTCTCGGGCGACCTCGGCGACCTTCCGGGCGATGGCTTCTTTATCCAGGACAAGCGTTAATTCAGGCATTGTTTCTGTTCATGTGTATGCACACAGACGTTTTCTTCACGACACGCGCCGTGGTGGAAAAAGCGCTGGTCAGCTCTTTTTCGCATCTGCCGCTTCATACCTTTATCGCCCGTTCGGCTCGGCAGCTTTAGCAGTATGGGCATACTGCCTACTGCAGCATAGGCAAAAGCTACATGAACAAAGTACTCTTGTCAATAAATTTAATTCCTTACAGGCCCATATCCGCTAACTGGGAAATCAGCTTTTGTTGTTCCGCCGTCAGTTCTCGGGGCATGTCCACATGGACCACAACAAACAGATCCCCGCGTCCGCTACCTTTCATGTGGGGCAGGCCGAGCCCGGCAAGACGCATTCTGGTCTTGTGGCGGGTTCCCGGAGGTATGGTCAGGTTCACCTCCTTGCCCTCCACCGTGGGCACCGAGATCTGGGTCCCCAACAACGCCTGGCTCAGTTTTATGTCACGATTGACCGAGAGATCGTAATTCTCCACGTAAAATCGGGGGTCGTCCATGAGCACCGATTTGATATAAAGATCACCTGCGGTGCCGCCGTAAGGGCTCGGTTCGCCTTTGCCGGCGATACGCAATTTTTTGCCACTGATCATGCCCTTGGGGATTTTGACGCTGATACTCTCAGAACGCCCCTGGTGCTGAAAGGCGACATTTTTTTCGGCGCCCAAAGCCACCTCCCGAAGGGACAGGGGCAATTCGTAGACCAGATCGGATCCTTTGGGGACGGTCTGTCGGCCCTGCCGCCCACCCCCAAACGGAGACCCGGAACCAAAGGAGAAACGAAAACCGCCGTCGCCCGTGGAGAATCCCCGGCCACCCATTCCAAACTCGCGGAAAATATCGCCAAAATCAAAGTTGCGGAAGATATCTTCCTGGCTGAAGCGCTGTTTGAAATCCGCCGAGCCATAAGTGTCGTATTGCTTGCGCTTCTCCTCATCGCTGAGCACCGCGTAGGCCTCGCTGATCTTCTTGAACTTGTCCTCGGCCGCCTTGTCGTCCTTGGCATGGTCGGGGTGGTATTTCATCGCCAGTTTGCGGTATGCTTTTTTGATGTCCGCGCTGCTGGCACTCTTGTCCACCTCCAGGATCTTATAGTAGTCGTTTTCCGCCATTGAACCATCACTCCATCAAGCTGTTGTCGATCTTGAAAGCCACGTAACCATTGGAAAGTAAATTAAAATTAATCCAGATAATAATAACCCCACGCCCCTCCGTCAAGTCCGACCGCGCCTTGAATTCCATACCAGCCCGTCTACCCTTTCCGCAACCGATCCAGCCGCAACCGCTGACGTTCATCGAACAAACGCCGGGAGCCGAGCCAGACGGCGGTCATGGTACCGAGGCCGGTTCCGCCGGCAATCAGGAACATGATGAGGATCTGGTATTTGACCGCCTCCATGGGCGGGCTGCCGCCCAGAATCTGTCCGGTCATCATGCCCGGCAAACTGACCAATCCAGCGGCCATCATGGCATTGACGATGGGGATCAAGCCGCTGCGGATGCTTTCGTTGCGCAAACCGGCGATGGCTTGCCGCCAGGTCTGGCCCAACATGAGCCGCCCTTCGATCAGGGTCCGCTGATCCCAGGCCGAGGCGGTCAGACGGTCCATGCCGATGGAAATACCGTTCATGGTGTTGCCCAACAGCATACCCAGCAGCGGAATGGCATATTGGGGTTCGTACCAGGGTTGCGGGCTGATGATGACGACCAGCGCCAGCACCGTAATGGCAAAAGAGGATACGAACATGGACAAGGTGCCCAGGCCGAAGCTCCAGGCGCCCGTGAATCGCCGTTTCTGCCGGCTCATCACCTCACGTCCGGCCGCGAGAAGCATCACGCAGGCCATCAAGGCCACCCACCCGGGGTGCACATGGCCGAACAGTGCCTTGAGCACCAATCCGATCAGCAGCAGCTGCACGGTGGTACGCACGGCGGCCACCAGCAACTGGCGCCCCAGTTGGAGCCGCATGGAGCGGGAAATAATCGCCAGGACCACCACCAGGGCACCGGCCAGGGAAAGATCCAGGGGCGAAAGGGCAATGACGCTCATGGGGTCGGCACCTCACCGGGGCGGTCCCCGATGGCCGCACCCTCAACCAGGGGTGTCAGCCGCCGACCTTCCAGTACGAGGATCGAATCGCACCGGCGCCGAAGCTGGTCCAGGTCATGGCTGACCCAAAGCAGCACCGGCCGGAGCTCCCGGCGTACGTCGTCCAGCAGCCCTTCCACGCGGGTGATGTTTTTGGGGTCCAGGTTGGCGGTGGGCTCATCGAGCAACATCACCCTGGGCTCCTGTGCCAGCATGCGCAGCAATGCCAGGCGCTGGCGTTCACCGCTGGAAAGGTGGCTGACCTGCCATGCCATCGCCTGGGCGTCGAAGCCCAGCCGCTCCAGCCACGGCGGCGGGGGCGGGTCGAAGTGGTCGCCCACCGCATCAAACCACCAGGCACTCTCCGCCGGCAGCAGCCCCACCTGGCGGCGCCACTGGGGGGCCGGCATCCGGGTGGACGCCACCCCGTCGAGCAGCATTTGCCCTGCATGGGGATCCAGATCGGCCAACGCCCTGAGCAACAGGGATTTGCCCGTCCCGGACGGTCCGGTCAGACCGAGGCACTGTCCGCCCGAAAGGTCCAGATCCACCTTTTCGACGGCGCGGCAGCTGAAATCCACCAGTTTAAAGGTGGTGTTCATGATCCTCCCGTGGGGCCCGGGCCCGCAGGGCCACCATCAGAACGGATATGGCAGCCGGGGTAATGCCCGAAATGCGCGATGCCTGCCCGAGGGATGCCGGCCGCACGCGGGTCAACTTCTCCTTCAGTTCATTGGAGAGCCCATGGACCTTTGCGTAATCGAAATCCTCGGGCAGCCGGATCCGCTCCAGGTGCCGGAACTTTTCGATCTCGCTCAACTGGCGCCGGATGTAGCCTTCGTACTTGATCTCGATCTCCACTTGCCGGGAGACCGTTGGCGCCAGCAGCACCTGCGCAGGTGCCAGGCGGTCGACAACGTCGTAATCAAGCTCGGCCCGTCGCAGCAGTTGATCCAGGGGGATGCCATGTTCGATGGTGGTTGTGTTCCTGGATTCCAAATAAGCATTGACCGTCGAGTGGGGTTTGATCACCGTCGTGCGCACACGATCAATCTCCACCGCGACCTGTTGCCGGCGATCGGCAGCGGCCCGGGCGACATCCTCCGACACCAGTCCCAACTCCCGGCCGATGGCCATCAACCGCATATCGGCATTGTCCTCCCGCAGCATCAACCGGTACTCGGCCCGGGAGGTGAACATGCGGTAGGGCTCGCGGGTGCCGCGGGTCACCAGATCATCGACCATGACCCCCATGTAGGCCTGGGAACGGTCCAGCACGAATGGGGGGCGTGCCTGGATCCGGCAGGCAGCGTTGATCCCGGCCCACAACCCCTGGGCGGCGGCTTCCTCGTAACCCGAGGTACCATTGATCTGGCCGGCCAGATAGAGCCCCGCCACCGCCTTGGTCTCCAAGGTGGGCTTGAGCTGAATGGGGTCGACATAGTCGTACTCGATGGCATAGGCCGGGCGGATGATCTCGGCCGCCTCCAACCCCTTGACGGCCCGCACCACCTGCACCTGAATTTCCAGGGGCAGGCTGTTGCCCAGGCCGCTGGCATAGATCTCGCCGGTGTCGATGCCCTCGGGCTCCAAAATGACCGGGTGGCTCTCTTTTTCGCTGAAACGCACCACCTTGTCCTCGAAGGACGGGCAATAGCGTGCCGGCACCCCTTTGATCACCCCCCCGTAAAGGGCCGACAGGTGCAAATGGTCGCGCACCAACTGATGGACCCGCTGATTGGTGCGGCCCATGTAGCTGGGCATGGTCGGCAAGTCGCTGGCCGACCCGGAAAAGGAGAAGGGGCGCGGAGGCATATCGACCGCTTGGGGGGTGAAACAGGAATAGTCGATGGAGGCACGGTCCAACCGTGGCGGGGTGCCGGTTTTCATCCGGCCGAGGGACAACCCGATTTGCGCCAGGCTGGCAGCCAGGCCGTACGCAGCGAACTCACCGGCCCGGCCGGCCTGGATGGCGGTAAAGCCGATGTGCACCAGACCGCTGAGAAAGGTGCCGGTGGCCAGCACCACAGCCGCGGCCTGAAAGCCGAACCCGGTTTGATCCACCACGCCACGGACCCGGCCCTGCTCGACCACCAGCCGCTCCACCAGGGCCTGTTTGACATCCAGGCGGGGCTGCTGTTCCAGCACCGCCTTCATGGCCATGTGGTAGCGTTTTTTGTCGTTCTGGGTGCGCGACGACTGGACCGCCGGTCCCTTCTTGGTGTTGAGGGTTTTGTATTGAATGGCCGTGCGGTCGGTGATCCTGGCCATCTCACCGCCCAGTGCGTCGATCTCGCGCACCAGTTGCCCCTTGGCCATCCCGCCGATGGAGGGGCTGCACGGCATGGCCGCCACCTTGTCCAGATCGATGGCCAGCAACAGCACCGCGCAGCCCATGCGCGCGGCGGCCAGGGCCGCTTCGCACCCGGCGTGCCCGGCGCCGACCACGATCAGATCGTATGTTTTGGCGTAAGTTCCCATATGTTCCAGTTGCCCAGCGGCATTCATTGATTATGCGCTGTCTTTTATATACCCATTACCGGGCAAAGTCGAGGCCGTGGGGTTTGGATTACAGGGCAATCGCAAATCCGCATTGACACGGTGCATGGTTTCTCGGTGATGATCGGATCGTTTCAGCACATCAGGAGGTGCTCCCGGCTGGGGGTATGGCGCTGCGCGAAAACCCTGGTTTGGATTCCTGCATACCATTGCCTGCAGATCATATCCGCAAATTAGTGTTGATCCCGCATTCAAGTTTCGTTAGGCTGTTCTCAGCCGTTACTGACTGCAACCGGTTCCCCTTGCCTTCGATGCATCGCGCCACAGTTTTTTCCCAATGCTTGCAAAGCCCAAAGAAAGGTATCCCACCATGTGCGCCACCAAAATCAACCGCAATGAAAAGCCGGAACCACCCGCGCCGACCCAAGGTTCCTTGAAAGAAGACATCCTGCACCACATCTGCTACACCCTGGGCAACGATCCCGAACGGCCCAGCAAATACAAGGTGTTCATGGGTCTGGCGTACAGTGTGCGGGACCGGCTCATCGAGCGCTGGATCAAGACCCAGCGCGCCCTCTACGACACCCTGGCCAAACGGGTCTATTTTCTCTCCCTGGAGTTTCTGCCGGGTCGATTTCTGAAGAACTACCTGATCAGCCTGCGCATGGAGGAGGAGGCGCGCCAGACCCTTGCGGAGATGGGGTTCGACCTGGACGAACTCGAAGAGGAAGAGTGGGATGCCGGCTTGGGCAACGGCGGCTTGGGCCGCCTTGCATCGTGCTATATGGACTCCATTGCCTGTTGCGACCTGCCCGGCTACGGGTATGGGATCCATTATGACTACGGTATATTTCACCAGGTGATCGATGACGGCTATCAGCGCGAGCAAGCCGACAATTGGATCCGCAACGGCAACCCGTGGGATATCAAACGGCGCAACTACCTGGTGCCGGTGCGATTCAACGGCCGCACCGAAACCTATCGCGACGATTTCGGCCGGCTGCGCACACGGTGGGCCGACGCGGATGTGGTGATGGCCATGGCCTGCGACATCCTGGTGCCCGGCTACGGCGACGACTATGTCACCAACA
Organism: Desulfatitalea sp.; assembly: GCA_018224505.1. GTDB lineage: Bacteria > Desulfobacterota > Desulfobacteria > Desulfobacterales > Desulfosarcinaceae > Desulfatitalea. The sequence goes on from JAGTVD010000429.1 coordinate 13,929, forward strand.
TGCGGTTGTGGGCCGCCCAATCCAGCCGGGAATTCAACCTGGAGACCTTCAACCAGGGCGATTACATCGGCGCCGTGGAAAGCAAGGTGATCAGCGAAAACATCTCCAAGGTGCTCTACCCCAGCGACGAAGGCATTTTCGGCAAGGAGCTGCGCCTCAAGCAGCAGTACTTTTTCGTGGCGGCCACCCTCAACGATATCCTGCGACGTTACCGCAAGATGCAGCGCGCCTTCGCCGATCTGCCCAATTTTGTCGCCATCCAGCTCAACGACACCCACCCCGCCATCGCCATCCCTGAATTGATGCGCCTCTTATTGGACGAGGAGGGGCTGGGTTGGGACGCGGCATGGGCCATCTGTGAAAAGACTTTCGCCTACACCAACCACACCATCCTGCCCGAAGCGCTGGAAACCTGGCCGGTGGAGCTGATGGGCCGGCTGCTGCCGCGCCACATGCAAATCATCTACGAAATCAACCACCGCTTCCTCGAAGCGGTGCGCAGCCGGCATCCGGACGATCCGGGGCTGGCGGAACGGGTATCCCTGTTCGCCGAAGGGGAGACCAAGCATGTGCGCATGGCCCACCTGGCCATCGTGGGCAGTCACACGGTCAACGGTGTGGCCGCCCTGCACGGGGAAATCATCAAGCACCACCTGTTCAAGGATTTTCACCACCTCTATCCCCATCGTATTCAACACGTCACAAATGGTATCACGCCGCGCCGATGGCTCAAACAGTCCAACCCCGCCCTGGCGGATTTGATCACATCGGCCATCGGACCGGACTGGATCGTTGATCTGTCGCAGATCAAAAAACTGGAACCCTTTGCCGACGATGCGGCTTTTTGCCAGCAGTGGGTGGCCACCAAACAGGATAACAAAAAACGTCTGGCCCGGTACATTCTACGCAAAATCGGCTTGGGGGTCGATCCCGACACGCTGTTCGACGTCCAGGTCAAGCGCATACATGAATACAAACGCCAACTGCTCAACGTGCTGCATGTGATCACCCTCTACAACCGCATCACGGACAGCCCGGACAAGCAGGTGATCCCCAGAACCGTCATTTTCGCCGGCAAGGCCGCACCCGCCTATCACCAGGCCAAATTGATCATCAAATTGATCAACTCGGTGTCCAGCGCGGTCAACAGCGACCCCCAAGTACGCGGCCGCCTGCGGGTGCTCTTTCTGCCTAACTACTGTGTCTCCCAGGCCGAAAAGGTCATTCCGGCCGCCGACCTGTCCGAACAGATCTCCACCGCCGGCATGGAAGCTTCGGGGACGGGCAACATGAAGATGTCCCTGAACGGCGCATTGACCATCGGCACCCTGGACGGGGCCAACGTTGAAATCATGGAGGCGGTGGGCAATAAGAACATTTTCATCTTCGGTCTGTCGTCCGAAGAAGTGGCCGACAAGCGCCGCAAAGGGTATGATCCCAATCACCACTACCGCAATGACCAGGAACTGAAACGGGCCATCGATATGATCGCCGCGGGCCACTTTTCGCCCCAGCAGCCCGGCCTGTTCGCGCCTATCGTCCACAGTCTTCGAGAACAGGGAGACTTCTACATGCTGTTGGCCGATTACCGGCCCTATGTCACCGCCCAGGATGCCGTGAACCGGCTGTTCGCCGACCAAGAGCAGTGGACCCGTCGATCCATTTTAAACACCGCCCGCATGGGACACTTCTCCAGCGACCGATCAGTCATGGAATATGCCCGCAAGATATGGCATGTCCAACCGCTGGCCTAGCTGTATCGGAGACACCGGCAGTCTTTCATCAATCGTTGCGACATAAAAATGGAGAAGGCACACATGACAGACCGGCCCACCACCGACGACGCCAATACCGTTGCCATTGCCCGGCAACCCGTTTTCGATGCCAAGCGGCGTTTGTGGGGTTACGCGCTCTTTTGCGTGGGCCCCGCGGCGCGGCAGGCCCCGCCGGGCCAGGACACGGCGGATAACGTGGCGCTGCAAGTGGCCGCTGGCGCCTACATGGGCCTGGAACAGCTCCTGGACGGCAATCGAAAAATCCTGGTGCGCTTCAGCGAACGAAACATATTGGATCAACTGCCATATGCACTACCGGCGCCACTGACCGTCGTGGCGGTTGAAGAAGCGGTTTTCGCGGAGACCGCCGTGCACCCGGCCCTGAACCAACTCAAAGCGGACGGCTATCTACTGGCCGTAACCAGCTATACCGCAGCCGATCAATGGGGTTCCTTCTACCGCATGGCCGACATTATCAGCATTGACGTGCGCCACCGCAGCCGGGGCCCACTATCGGAATTGGTGGCGGAGGCCGGTGCCCACGGCGCCACATTGATGGCCATGCAGGTGCAGGACTTCGCACGCTTCGACCTATGTACGGAACTGGGTTTCGCCCTGTTTCACGGCCCTTTTTTCAAAACGCCCGAAACGGTTACGGTGCGCAAACTCGCCTCCAACGAGGCTTCCCGTTTTGCTTTGATGCGCGCCATCGAACAGGAGGAGGTTGATTTCGAACAGTTGGCGGAGACCATCCAGGCCGACGCCGCATTGAGCTTCCGCCTGCTGGCCTATCTCAACTCGGCGGCCTTCGGGTTGCGCCAGAAGATCAAATCGATCCAGCAGGCTATCAGTCTGCTGGGATGGCGCAAGATGAAGAACTGGTTGCGGGTCGTGTTGCTCAACGACCTCAACCGTAGCCCGCATGCCCCCGACTTGATGCTGCTGGCGGCCCAGCGGGGCAAGTTTCTCGAACGAATCGGTCACGCCTACGACTTTTGGGGCTTTGACCCCGAAAATCTCCACATGCTGGGCATATTCTCCCTGCTCGATGCCATGCTGGGAATGCCCATGACAGAGATTGTCACCCATCTGCCCCTGGACGAAAAAGTGAAAGGCGCCCTGCGCGGCGAGGCCAACAACGAATACCAGCCCCTGTTGGAACTGGCTCGGTGCTTCGAGGAAAGCCGCTGGCCCGACGCCGAAACCCTGCTGCAGCGGCTCAACATGGACAGCCCGACCATCCATCGCGCCTTCCAGGAAGCCGTCGAGTGGGCCGCCGCGTTTACCAACAGTTAAAAATAGCTGCTGCCATCCCAGCAGTGGGTGCAGAGCCTCTCCCTGGGCAGCCCGATGGCCGCGACCATATCTTCCAGGCGCTGATATTTAAGGGTGGTCAGGCCAAGACGCCGGCGAATCTCCTCGATCATGGCCAGGTTTTTCGGCGCACCTGCCAGGGCGTACTGGTCCAGATCCTTGTCATCCACCCCTTCCAGTGCATGGATGATCTTGCGCCCGGCCAGATCCAGGGTGGAACGGGATGTGGAAAAGTTGAGAAAGACGCACGGATGGATCAACGTGGGGCACGCCGGCCGCATGTGGACTTCAAGAGCGCCCCGGTCGAAGAGAACCTTGACGTGGTCCTTGAGCTGGGTGCCGCGGACAATGGAATCATCGCAGAACATCAGCCGCTGGCCTTCAATCAACCGTCGGACCGGTATCAGTTTCATGCGGGCCACCAGGTCTCGCATCTGCTGGTTCTGGGGCATGAAACTGCGCGGCCAAGTAGGCGTATATTTCACAAAGGGGCGGCGGTAGGGAATTTTCAACTCATTGGCGTAGCCCAGGGCGTGTCCGATACCGGAATCGGGGATACCGGCCACCGAATCCACCGTCACATCGTCGTTGCGGGCCAGGGCCGCGCCGCAATTGTAGCGCACGGTCTCCACGTTGATGCCTTCATATTCTGATGCCGGATAGCCGTAGTAGACCCACAGAAAAGCGCACACCTGCATGCGCTCGGCCGGGGCAACCCGCTGTTCCCAGCCATCGGGCGTAATCAAGACCACTTCACCAGGCCCGAGAAAATAGTCCACCTCGAAACCCAGGTTGGGAAGCGCGCTGGTCTCTGAAGTGACCGCCAAAGCGCCGTCACGACGACCGATGACCAGGGGTGTGCGGCCCAGACGATCCCGGGCGGCGAATATCCCCTGACGGGTCAGCAACAACATCGAGCAGGAGCCCTGGATGGCCCCTTGCGCGTTGCGGATGCCGTCTTCGAAACACTCCTCCTGGCAAATCCGCATGGCCACCACCTCGGTCGGATTGGTGCGGCCGTCGGTGGTGTCGGAAAAGTAGCTTTTGTGCGCAAACGCGTCCCGGACCAGGTCCTCCATATTGTTGACCCGTCCGACGGTCACGATGCCGAAAACACCCAGATGGGAACCGATGATCAAGGGTTGGGGATCGGTGTCGCTGATGACGCCGATCCCCTGGGTGCCTTGAAACTTGTCCAGGTCCGACTCGAACTTGGTGCGAAAATAGCTGTTTTCGATATTGTGGATCGAACGGTGGATCCCATGGGAATTCCACACAGCCAAACCGCCCCGCTTGGTTCCCAGATGGGAATGGTAATCGGTTCCATAATAGAGGTCGGTCACACAATCGGTTTCAGAAACAACGCCAAACAATCCACCCATACCGGAAATTCCAATCCTTAACTGATTTCACCGCCGGTGGCATCACTGCAAGTGCGGATCTCACCGTGGTAGCTTTGCAGGGAACGCACTTCGGGCTCCCTTTCCCGACGCGCCGCGATCCCCTTGGCCGCGGCCAGGGCCGCCGCCGTGGTAGTAATATAAGGGACCTTGTACCGGATCGCGATCCTGCGGATATTGGAACTGTCCGCCGTGCCCTTTTTACCGCTGGGAGTATTGACCAGCAGTTGCACCTGACCGCTCTTGATGGCATCCACCAGGTTGGGACGACCCAGGTCCAGCTTGGAAACCGAAACGGTATCGATCCCCTTTTCCGCCAGATAGCGGTGGGTCCCTTCGGTGGCCATGAGGGTAAAACCCAGCTCCCGGAAGCGCCGCACCGCCTCCAAAGCGGCCGGTTTGTCCCGGTCGGCAATGGTGAACAGCACCGCGCCCTCCAGAGGCAGCGATGACTGGGCCGCCTCCTGGGATTTGAAAAAGGCCCGCCCGAACGAGTTGGCCAAACCCAGCACTTCGCCCGTGGAGCGCATCTCCGGCCCCAGCAGGGGGTCCACCTCGGGAAACATGTTGAAGGGAAAGACCGCCTCCTTGACACCGTAATAACCGATCTGGGTTTTACGCAAGTTGAGTTCCGCAACGGTTTTTCCCAGAACCACCTGGGTGGCCAGTCGGGCCATGGAAAGGCCGCACACCTTGGACACAATGGGCACCGTCCGCGATGCCCGGGGGTTGGCCTCCAGGACGTAAACGGTATCCTGGTAAACGGCATACTGGATATTCATCAGGCCCACCACCTTCAGTTCGATAGCGATGCGCCGGGTATACTCTTCGATGACCTCGATGTGCTTGGGCGCCAGGCTGATGGGAGGAATCACGCAGGCCGAATCGCCGGAATGAATGCCGGCCAACTCGATATGCTCCATCACCGCCGGCACAAAAGCGTCCTTGCCGTCCGCGATGGCATCGGCCTCGGCCTCGATGGCATTGTCCAGAAACTTGTCGATGAGCACCGGCCGTTCGGGCGTCACTTCCTCCACCGCCACGGCCAGATAACTTTTGAGCATCTGGTCGTCATGCACGATCTCCATGCCGCGACCGCCCAGGACATAGGAAGGCCGCACCACCAGCGGATAGCCGATACGCTCGGCGACCTTCATCGCCTCCGCCTCACTGGCGGCCATTCCCGACTCGGGCTGGGGGATGCCCAGACGGCGCATGATCTGGGAAAAGCGGTCGCGATCTTCGGCCAGGTCGATGGTCTCCGGCGAGGTGCCCAGGATCCGGACCCCGGCTTCGGCCAGCTCCCGGGCGATATTGAGGGGCGTCTGGCCGCCGAATTGGGCGATGACCCCCGCGGGCTTCTCCTGCGCGTAGATGCTGAGTACATCCTCCACGGTCAGCGGCTCGAAATAGAGCCGATCCGATGTGTCGTAGTCGGTGGAGACCGTTTCCGGATTGCAGTTGACCATGATCGATTCCAGCCCCGCCTCGCGGATGGCCAGGGCGGCATGCACGCAACAGTAGTCGAACTCGATCCCCTGGCCGATGCGGTTGGGACCGCCGCCGAGCACCATGATCTTGCGCCGTTCGCTGACCGTCACCTGGTTGGGAGCATTGTAGGTGGAGTAGTAGTAGGCGGCGTCCTCCACCCCGCTGACCGGCACCGGTTCCCAGGCCTGCGCCAGCCCCAGGGCGATGCGCCGCTCGCGGATCGTTCGCTCGGCAAGGCCCAGCAGCTTGGCCAGGTAACGGTCGGCGAACCCATCCTTTTTAGCCTGGAGCAGCAGATCATCCGGCAGGGTGCCCCCCTTGCAGGCGATAACGCGCTCCTCGAGGGCCACCAATTCCTGCATCTGCTCGAGGTGCCAGGCTTTCATATGGGTCAGGGCATGAATCTGTTCAACGGTGGCGCCCTTGCGCAACGCTTCATAAATCAGGAAAAAACGCTCGCTGGAAGGCACCGCCAAACGCTGCATCAGGGTTTCTAGGGGCAGGGTGTGAAAATTTTTGGCGAACCCAAGGCCATATCGGTTGATTTCCAGGCTGCGGATGGCCTTTTGCAGCGCCTCCTTGTAGTTCTTGCCGATGCTCATCACCTCGCCCACGGCACGCATCTGGGTGCCCAGACGATCCTCGATGCCGGCAAATTTCTCAAAGGCCCAGCGGGCGAATTTGACCACCACATAATCCCCCGAGGGGGTGTATTTCTCCAGGGTTCCGTCTCGCCAATAGGGAATCTCGTCCAGAGTCAGACCGCCGGCCAGCAGCGCCGATACCCGGGCGATGGGAAAACCGGTGGCCTTGGAGGCCAAGGCCGATGAACGCGAGGTGCGCGGATTGATTTCGATCACCACCACCCGGTCGGTTTCGGGATCGTGAGCGAACTGGACATTGGTGCCGCCGATTACCTCGATGGCCGCCACGATGGCATGGGCGTAATCCTGCAACCGCTGCTGCAAAGCCGGTGCGATGGTCAGCATGGGCGCCGTGCAGCAGCTGTCACCGGTGTGCACCCCCATGGGATCCACGTTTTCAATGAAGCAAACGGTGATCATCTGGTTCTTGGCATCGCGCACCACTTCCAGCTCCAGCTCCTCCCATCCCAGCACCGACTCTTCGACCAGCACCTGGTGAATCATGCTGGCCGCCAGGCCCCGCACCACCACCGTCCGCAGTTCCTCCAAGTTATACACCAACCCGCCGCCGGTGCCCCCCATGGTGTATGCCGGCCGGATCACCACAGGATAGCCGAGTTGCTCGGCCACCTTTTCAGCCGCCTCGAGGGTATTGACCGCCTCGCTGCGCGGCATTTCAATACCCAACCGTTCCATGGTGTTTTTGAACGCCGTGCGGTCCTCGCCGCGCTGGATGGCGTCCATGTTCACACCGATCACCTGGACATCATATTTTTCCAGGATACCCTGCTGATAAAGCTCGGACGAAAGGTTCAAGCCCGTTTGTCCCCCCAGGTTGGGCAACAGGGCGTCGGGCCGCTCCACGGCAATGATCTTTTCAATGGTTTTGACATTGAGCGGTTCGATGTAGGTCACGTCCGCCGTGCCGGGATCGGTCATGATGGTGGCGGGATTGGAATTGACCAGCACGGTCTCATAACCCAAGGAACGCAGCGCCTTGCAGGCCTGGGTACCGGAATAGTCAAATTCGCAGGCCTGACCGATGATAATGGGACCGGAACCGATAATCAGGATTTTGTGAATGTCATCTCGCTTGGGCATGCATGCTCCTTCGTTGTGAAATGAATCAGCGTTCTCGAACCACCCCTGGTAATTTAACCAGCGCCGAAAATCAAGGTATAATCGAGTCGTGCTTGACCCCCTTCCGAAAAATCCTTATTAATACGCAGACATTGCCAATTCGCTTAAAGGATGAAGGACGTGGGAAGCGAGAACGAAATACCCGCGAAGTCGGCCGAACCTAAAAGAAAGAGCGGCGTTGTGCGGATTCGCCCCATGGAGGTGGATGACCTGGCGCCGGTTTTTCATCTGGGCGAAACCCTCTTCACGGCAGCCGATGCGCCCAACCTCTACCGGACCTGGGATGAATTCGAGGTGGTGGGCCTCTTTCAAAGCGATTGGGCCACCTGTTTCGTTGCGGAATATAATGAGAAACTTGCCGGTTTTGCCCTGGGCACCATCATCACCAAAACCCATTCGGCCTGGAAATATGGCCACCTGATCTGGCTGGGGGTTGAACCCGAGTACATGCGCAAGGGTGTAGCCGAAAAACTGTTCAGACATTTTCGAGACGTCACCAGCGAAGAAGGCGTTCGCATGCTGATTGTGGATACAGAGGCCGACAATCTGGCCGCGTTGCGCTTCTTCCGCAAAATGGGTTTCAGCAGCCCCCAGGAGCACATTTACCTCTCCCTGAACCTGGCCAGCCGCCAACGCGGGACCGCCAACGGGCGTAAAAACGGCCCGCCCAAGCGGCCGGGCAAACAGAGATAGCGCCCACGCCAACGCGAATTCGTTTTGACGCCGCTATTCGCCATAGAATGGCATACAGGCACCCAGACCCGCCATCCAACCAGCCTCACACCACCCCTGCGACACTTCAGAACAAAGCCGTTGCGATCCAAAAAGAAGTGCAATCCCATTTTCTTTTTGACATTTCCGCAACCTGTCAATATAAGAAATGAGGTTAGGCAACCTTCCCCATAAGATGATGAAGTTGGTATACATTATTGAGCGCTTCCTCCGGGAAGAGAGTCGTCGTTAGGTTTCATCCTGAGGCATTAACAAGAGCCTGAACAGTTTGTTCAGGGAAAAGATCACCGACAGAATGATCGGACGGGCGGTTGTGCCTTGCTCACCGATCCGGGTCTGCGTCCTGACAGCCATGTCAGCACAGCACCTGTGCGCCGTTTGTGATCTAAGGAGAAGTCGATGCACCTTATCTGTCATCTGACCCGTCCCGCTTTGTTCGCGCCCCTTGCCACCCTGATTCGCAACTGTTCCCGAGCTACAATCAAGGCATTCTTGCTCGTTCTGGCCCTGCCCGCCTTACTATGGGCAGCCGATATCACATTGGCCTGGGATGCCAACGAGCCGGCACCGGAAGGGTATCGTGTCTATCAAAGAATTGCCCCCCAACCTTACCATTTTAATCAACCACCCGCCTGGGAGGGCTCCGGAACCACTTGCACCATCCGCAATCTGCAACCCGGCATGCAATACCATTTTGTCGTTCGGGCATATACCGGCACGCTTGAGAGCAACAATTCGAACGAGGTCGGTTTCCGAACCCCAACAGGAACGGAACCTGCACCTACCGGAAATACCGGCATCGAAAATTCGTCGCCGAAGCCCGATCTCACCGGCAATGGCAACGTGGACCAGACACCGACATCGCCAACCCCGACCCAGGGGACGCTAACCGAACCGCCCATCGCCCAGGCCGGCGCCAATCAAACCGTGACATCGGCCAGCAAAGTGCAACTCAACGCATCGGAATCGGTTCACCCCCAAAAATTACCGCTGACCTACCAGTGGACCCAGACTGCCGGGCCATCCGTGGGTTTGGCGGACGGCAACACCCCCTGGGCGAGCTTCACAGCCCCTTCCGTGGCCACGGGGAAGACCGTCAACATGCTGTTTGAACTGACCGTTACCGATACCCGCAAATTGTCCAGCAGTGACACCTGCGTGGTATTGGTCACCGGCCCAGCGCCCCCAGCGATCGATGATCCCGCCCTGCCCGGCACAGGCGGTGATCCGGCTGTGGGTGGCGGAAGCCAGAATACAGACAGCGGAAAAAGTGATGCCCCCCACCCGCCTGCACAGCCCATTGTCTACTATCCGGTCGATGGCGCGGATGGACTCCCGTTGACGCCGCGCTTGACAGCGTCCGATTTCTGCGGCGGCGACAAAAACGATACCCACCAGCGCTCCGAATGGCGCATCTGGAAAACACGAGGGCAGCAAGTCGTGCTCGATGTGACCCGTGGCTATCATTCCCTGAACCGTTTGTGGGTGCCGTTTTTCACCCTGACCACCAACACCACTTATACCTGCAAGGTGCGCTATTGGGACCACCGGGACCAGGCCTCGGAGTGGTCCGTCCCGGTCACCTTCACCGCCCGCGGCAGTTGGTTCAGTCGCAGCGACGCCATGGTGGCTTATACCCAACTCGCCCCCCTGGCAACCGACCTCAATGGAAACGGCATCCCGGACCTTCAGGAAGCGGATAAAATCCAGACCCTTCAGACCGCCGACGGCCGCCGCATGATGGCCTTGAGCATACATGACAGTGCGCATGTCCGGGCCATCGACCATGTCGCCGCAGTTGACCCGGAAACCATGGAGCCCCTGCCGCCCACCGATTCACCGCTACCCTATGGCCTGCTGGCGTATCGCCTCGAAGTCGACCAGCCAGGTCGGCAGACCCACGTGACCTTGCACCTCTCCGACCCCATCGATCCGCTGGCCCCATGGATGGTATACGGCGCGGATGGACAATGGAAGGTGGGCACCGATGAGGCGATACAGGTGAGTGCGGACGGACTGACCGTTGTGCGCACCATCGAGGATGGCGGCGAGCACGATGTGGACGGCGTGGCCAATGGGGTCATTGTCGACCTGCTGGGACCCCTCGCAACCTCAGAAACGCCGGACAGCGCCGACAGACATGTCGAAGGTGCCACCAGCAACAACAGTAGCAGCGATTCAAGTGATTTCGGGTGGGCGGGTTGTTTCATCAACACGCTAAAGAAATAAAGAACCGATTGCCATAGGCGGTACTGGTTCAACCCCATCAGGACACGGTCCTCATGCCCGGCCCGTCGCAATTCAAACCGTAGGCCCAAGAATCGGACACCCTGCCCGCGAATGATTGGATGTCGCTATTGGAAGGGCAACGCTATTTTGATCTCAGCGGGAGGCGCCATCAGCATGGCCATCGTGGTCGGACTGATCTTCGATGCCTACCCTGCCACTCTGGCCGCACGGTGCTTCAACCCCCGCCGCACGGCCGGCAGCCACTTTCATACGAAGACAATCGGGTTGCCCTGTCGGGATCACTCCTGTGTGGAAAGATAGGTCCGCAAGTTGACTTTTCTGTTTTTGAGGCCCAGTTTTCGGCGAATGCTCTCGCGATAGGACTCCACCGTGCGGGGGGAGAGATTCAGCAGCCGGGCCATCTCCTTGGTTGTCCTGCCTTTGCGGATAAGGTTGGCCACCTGCAGTTCGGTGGGCGAGAAGATGTAGTACTTGGCCGAGAGCTCGGGCATGGGTGCACCGATCACCTCTCCGATGTTCATCCGGATCACATCCAGATATTGCTTCTGCATGGCGTTCAGACCGCTTTTCCCCAACCGGTCCAGGTAGGGTTCGATGAGCTGGGCCAGGTTGACCCGAATATTCTCCTCCGTCCGGAGCCGGTCCTCATTGCGCTTATCCAATAAAACCCGCATGGCCGTGTTCAACTCCTCCAGCCGACCGGTTTTCAAACGCAGCTCATTGGCCGTCTCCCTGCCCCTGACAATTTCTTCCCGCAATTTCTGGTTGGTCAAGGACAGCTCCTGGGTCCGCTCCTGAACCAGTGCTTCCAGCTGCTGACGGTATTGTTCCAGCTCCCTCTCGTTCTCCTTCTGTTCAGTCACAAAGTGCGCCACCACATTGGCGCCCCAAAGCACATCCCCTTCATACAGATGCCGCACATGGAAACGCACCCATTCAATACGACCGCTTTTGGTCCGGATATCATAATCCACGTGATTGGAAACGTTCTTTCCCGCCCCCATTTCCAGGATCCGCTCATGGAACTTATGACGGCTTTCCGGGGTCAATAAATCTTCAGGATTCATGGCCAGCAGCTCTTCTTCGCTGTAACCGGTGGCCACGCACATCAAGTCGTTCACCTTGAGGAATTTGTTCGCCCGGATATCGATACGGTAAATGGCCGCGGGTGACAGTTGCAGCATCTGGTCGTTCAAAGCCTGGCTTTCGTCCAGGGCGCGGGACATGGAGCGGTCTTGGTGCCATTGGGCAAGCAGTGTCATGGTGGCCAGAAGGGTTTTCCCGACGCTATCTCTTTCACGCGCCATTTGCTGTTCCAGCGTGCGTTGCTCGATGGCTTGGGCAATCCACTGAGCCCCGATTTGCAGAAATCGCACGTGTGACGAAGGGTAGTCACGGGGCCGACCGTCATAAACCGCGAGGCATCCGATGGTTTCGCCATTGCGACACACCGGCACCCCAATGTATGCTTTGAGCTGGTATTGCCGGATATCCGGATCGGAAGTTGCGTAGCAACTGCTGTCCAAATCAGGGATCACCATCTCCGAACGGTTCGCCCGGATGAACGCCTCGTAGCCAATCCGCCCCGCTGCAAGTCCTGACGGCGGGTAATCTGCAGGCAGGTCGCAGCCGTCGCACGTGATCATTCGGCTTTCGGCTGGATCGAAGCAGCTGTATAGGGCAAATCGTCCCCCGACGGCGGACAACGCCTTTAACAGTACCTGTTGAATAACGCCGGATGGATCGACTGAGATGCGGCGGGCCAAACCGGCCAAGCCGGCCAGCAAATCCGTCGCGGCCGCGTCACTGCCCCGGCAAAGAGCCGAGTCCGATGCTGGATGCATACCACACCTTTCATACGCATTTGGATTCGTTCGAATAAGCGCGTCGCCGGCAACTGTTTCAGTCGACCTTGGCGGTCGGATCTTCACCGGTGTCGCCGCCGCGCCGTAAGCGAAGCAGCCGCAATACAAAACCCAAACAGAGTGCAGCACTGATCAGAATGATGAAGTTAGCGGCAAAAAAGGCCAACACAAAGGAGAACGGGTCATTCATCCGGTAGGCACCCACCAGCACCTGAATGCCCAGGAGCAGAAACAACAGGCCAACGAGCAGCAATACGCCATACTTGATATAGGCCACGCACATATCCTTTCCCGGGGAACCGTGCCGAATGCTGCACACCCCCCATTAGCAAAAATGGAAACACCATAAAAAAACCCCTCCTGTCAATAGATCAGGTGATTGGGGATAATTTTACATGCGCCCTGGCCTCCATTCCGTTCCTTGTTGACCAAATCGATTTTTTTGCATATCCATTCGGGATCGATACGGCGACCGAGCCCAGCAACCGCAACCGCATCCGCCTTGTGCGTCCATTGCCATACGGCATCCGTCGCAGGGACACAACGCCAGACAGGAATCAAGAATGATCCGCATCAATGAACATTTTTTAAAGCTACAGGCCAGTTATCTTTTTGCCAACATCGCCAAACGGGTGGAGGAATACCAGGTCCGCCACCCGGAAAAAGAGATGATCCGCCTCGGCATTGGCGATGTCACCCACGCTTTACCGCCGGCATGCATCGCGGCACTGCATCAAGCCGTGGATGAGATGGCCCGCGAGGACGCCTTCCGCGGCTATGGGCCGGAGCAAGGCTATGCCTTTCTGCGGGAAGCCATTGCCCGGCACGATTTTCAAAGCCGGGGGGCCGATGTCGACGCCGATGAGATATTTGTCAGTGACGGGGCCAAATGCGACACCGGCAATATCCAGGAGTTGTTTGCCACCGACATCCGAGTAGCCGTGCCCGATCCGGTCTATCCGGTCTATGTGGATACCAATGTCATGGCCGGGCGAACGGGCCTCTATCAGGATGGCGGGTATGAAGGCCTGGTCTACCTGGCATGCACCGAGGCCAACGGTTACATCCCCCAGCTGCCCGCCGAGCCGGTGGACCTGATCTATCTGTGTTTTCCGAACAACCCCACCGGCGCCACCATCACCCGCGAACAGCTGCAGACCTGGGTCGATTACGCCCGTGCCCACAAAGCCCTGATCCTGTATGATGCCGCCTACGAGGCATTCATTCGGGACGATCGGCTGCCGCGCTCGATCTACGAAGTGGCGGGTGCCCGGGAAGTGGCCATCGAATTTCGCAGTTTTTCAAAAACCGCCGGGTTTACCGGTACCCGTTGCGCCTATACCGTTGTACCGAAAGCTTGCACGGCCTACGGACACGACGGCCGGCCCGTGGCGGTGCGCGATTTGTGGAACCGGCGGCACGCCACCAAGTTCAACGGTGTTTCCTATCCGGTTCAACGGGCCGCCGAAGCGGTCTATTCACCCGAAGGGCAAGCCCAGGTCAAACAGCTGGCCGACGGGTATCTCAAAAACGCCGCCTTTGTGCGTCGGGCCTTCAGCGCCATGGGATTCGATTGCGTCGGCGGCGACAACTCCCCCTATGTCTGGATCAATGGCCGGCGGGATTCCTGGGCCTTTTTCGATCTGCTGCTGGACAAGGCCGGCGTGGTCTGCACCCCGGGCGCGGGGTTCGGGCGCTGTGGCCAGACCTATATACGGATCAGTGGATTCAACAGTTTCGCCAATGTTCAGAAAGCCATGACGCGGATACAAGCCGCCTTGCAATAAGGATCGCCCGACCATGCCGATGAGCCCCAGCTATCGCGACCGCCTCTTTCCCATTCTGCCCAGGGTTGCCGCAAGATTTGGCACCCCCTTCCACATTTACGACGAAACGGGAATCCGTGAAACCGGCCGGCGGCTTCAGCAAGCCTTCGCCCGGCTGGAAAATTTTCAGGAGTATTTCGCTGTCAAGGCGCTGCCCAACCCGCGCATCCTGCAAATCATTCGCGACATGGGCTTTGGGTTTGACTGCAGCTCGATAGCCGAGTTATTGCTGGCCCGGCAGGCAGGCGCCCGGGGCGAGGCCTTGATGTTCACCTCCAACAACACCAGCGCCACCGAATTCCAGACCGCATTGGCCGATGGGGGCAGCCTGCTGAATCTGGATGATCTTTCGTTGGTGGCCAAGGTGCCCCAAATGCCGGAAACCATCTGCTTTCGCTACAACCCCGGCCCGCGACGCAGCGGCAACAGCATCATCGGCAATCCGGTGGAAGCCAAGTATGGTGTGGCCCATCATCAGTTGATACCGGCCTACCAGGCGGCTGTGGCGCGCGGCGCGCGGCGCTTCGGACTGCACACCATGCTGGCCTCCAACGAGCGCAACCACACCTACATGGTGCAAACCGTCCAAATGCTGCTCGATGTGGCCCGCTGGGTCTCCGCCGAGTTGAAGATCCGTTTTGACTTCCTCAACATGGGCGGCGGCCTCGGCATTCCCTACCATCCCGACGATGCGCCCTTTGATCTGGAGGCCATGGCCACCGCCGTCACCGGGCTGCTCGAAGATTTCGGCGCCGAACAGGGCTATGTGCCCCGACTCTGCATGGAAAGCGGCCGATACATGACCGGCCCCCATGGCGTTCTGGTGGTCACGGCCATCAATCGCAAAGAGATTTACCGCACCTACATTGGCGTGGATGCCAGCATGTCCGCACTCATGCGGCCCGCCATGTACGGCGCCTACCACCATATCGAAGTACTGGGAAAAACGGGAGACATGCCCCCCCAGAAGGTGGATGTGGTGGGTTCGCTCTGCGAAAACAATGATAAATTCGCCATCCAACGCGACCTTCCACCCATTGACGAAGGGGACTTGCTGGTCATCCAGGATACCGGCGCCCACGGCCATGCCATGGGATTTAACTACAACGGCAAGTTGCGGCCCAAGGAGTTGCTCCTGTGCGCCGACGGCAGCGTGGCCTTGATTCGCAGGGCTGAAACAATCGACGACTACTTTGCGACCCTGGAATTTGAAAAGCAGGTTCTGAATCCCTGATTCGCATGGGAAAAGTGTCCATTCACCTGTTGACGTTTCAATCAAAAAGGATTAGTTTGCCCCATACTTGCCAGGAGCACTATCGCGACCACGGATCAACTCGCAAAAAATAGCCCCCATGGCTTGATAACATCACTAAAGTAAATCCCTTAAAAGACCGATACACTTGGCATACAGCCTACAGCCGAACCGCATCGATGCAGAACCCCCTTCCTTGTTACAGCAAAGATTCGCGTCGAGCCAATCGTAAGGGCCTGGTCAAAAGAGCGCTGAACGCACTCTAACCCGAACAGGGTGTGTGGTAACGAACCGAAAGCTGAGTGATCAGCTCTAATAAATTGAACGTACTCAAGGAGACCGATTGAATGGATGATTTTTTGCACAACCTGCGCAGCGGCAAACTCAAGCAATCCGAAAGACAAAATCGCCCTTACGGTGACCAGCAGTTTAAAGGCGGTCAGCGCCGCAACATGCCGGATCGACGCAAGCGCGAAGGGGACAACAAAGAGGTGTTCGAACGGTTGCAGGGGATCAAGGAGGTCCTGGAAACCCTCTCCGCAACGCAAAAACGGATGACCGACGCCTACATCGAACGCAACCGCACCGAAGTGCGCAAAGCCAAGGCCATGGAGGTGCTGGCGGAAAATATTTACCGTATGCTCAACCCCAACGCCGAATACCCGGGCCCGTTATTCACCACCGAACCGGCTGTGCCCACCCCTGCCGAAAAAGAGCCCCGCGCCACCAAACAAAGCGACACCCCTGCCGAACCGGAACCCGAAGCGGTTGAAACGATCGCGGCGCTTGAAACCGATGAAACGGTCGCGGTGTTTGAAACGGATGAGGGGGAGGAAGCGGTCGAAATGGCCGCCGGGACTATTGAAACAGAATCGGTCGCGTCCCGCAAAGATGGGCAGGACGACGCAGCTGAAGAGCACACCGGGAAGGCAGCCGCCGGCCGCCTCACGGAAATCGATCGCCACACCCTGTTCGCCGTCATCAATCAGATGCGCTCGGAAGGCAACAATTGGGAAAGCATCGCGCGTCACATCGCGAGCCAGGGCTATCCCACCGTATCCGGAAAAGGGCTTTGGCGTGGCGTGATGGTGAAAAACCTGTTTGAGAAAATGGCAGAAGCATAGAATCTTTAGGGCTCGCGAAACAATAAATTCGCATTTGAGGCGCCCGGATTTGGGTCGGATTGGCCCGATCATCGGATTCAAAACCGGAGGCATAGCGAGCTATTCCGAGGATATTGAATCCGATGATCGGGCCAAGGCGGCCTGAAGCAGGGATGCATAAAAGGGGAAGTTATTTTTTCGCGAGCCCTTAAGAGCCAGACGGCAAACGGCTGACATTTGTCAGCGGCCTTGCCGGTACCAATCAAACGTGCGGCGCAAGCCTTCCTCAAAACGCACCTCGGGCTGAAAACCCAAAATCTCCCTGGCCCGTTGAATGCTGGACAGGGAGTGCAAAATATCGCCCATCCGGGAATTGCCGTATTGGACCCCCACCGCGACCCCGGCCAAGGCAGCGATGCTTTGCCAAAGCGCGTTGATGGCCACCGACTGGCTGGTGCCCACATTGAAAATACGCCCGGGGGCATCCGCATGGGTCGCCGCGAGCAGGTTGGCCTGCACCACATCCCCCACAAAGACGAAGTCCCTGGTCTGGTTGCCATCCCCATGGATCACGGGCGCCTGGGCTTGCAGGGCCCGGGACATGAAAATGGAAATCACGCCGGAATAAGGCGAGCTGGGATCCTGGCGCGGCCCATACACATTGAAATAGCGCAGACAAACCGCTTCGAGTTCATACAGGCGGCCATAGAGCGCGGCGTAATATTCGTTGGTTAATTTTTGAACGGCATAGGGGCTCATGGGCGCCGGGATCATGGACTCGGTTTTGGGCAACTGCGGCGCATCGCCATACACGGCACTGGAACTGGCCAGCACCACGCGTCGGACGCCGTGCCGACGGGCCGCATCGAGTACCTGGATGGTTCCCAAATCGTTCACCCTGGCGGATGTTACCGGATCCTGGACCGTCTGGGTCACCGACACAACGGCCGCTTGATGAAAAACCACATCACAGCCGGGCATGCACCGATCCAACGCATCGTCATCACGGATATCGCCCTGGACAAAATCGACCCGATCCCGAACCGAAGCCAGATTCTCGACATGCCCGGTGGTCAGGCTGTCCAGCACCGTCACCGCGCATCCCGACTGCACCAACGCATCCACCAGATGGGAACCGATGAACCCCGCGCCCCCTGTCACCAGCGCTTTATTAATCTGCAACCCCATACACTCACCCCTCGCAAGGCTGACCCAAAAACCGCATTTATCTCACATGCACCAGCAAAGCACAATCTTGAGCACAATCGCGCAATCCTGCCCAAACGCCCCACCCCCTTGCCATACCGCGCTATCGTTAGTATGGCACAAAGTGGGCGTCAACTCTTTTTAACAACGAACCGCGACCCCGCGCACGAACATAGGTGACCGGATGCCGCCACTCAAACGAATCACTTGCCACAAGTGCCGCCACTACTATGTCACCTGGGAGAGCGCCCATCCCCACGGTTGCCGTGCCTTGGGATTCAAAAGCAAACACCTGCCCAGTGCGGTAGTGCGCAGCAGTTCCGGAGCGGCGTGTCTCTATTTTGAAGCCAAAACCTTAAAGCCCGCGAGAAAGCGGCAATGAGGGCCTAACCGGACATCGCGGGTGACAATTCGTGCAAGGTGCACTATTTTCAAGGATATGTTTAAGTCGTTGGACGGTTTGAATCGTAACCATCCATGAAGCCATTTACCGATGAACACGAACGATAATTCGCGCGCATCCAGGAGTGACCTGGTCATGACCGAAACACCCCCCACCATCGATCTAAGACTTTTTGCCACCTTTGCGTCCCGCAGCCCGGCGAATGCCTCCCGGTACCCCATCGCGTCCGGCATGACCGTCGCCCAAGTGATAGACACCCTGGAGATTCCTGCTGCCGAAGTAAAGTTGATTTTCATCAACGGCGTGCGGGTCCAGCCTGATGCCCAAGTGCATGGCGGTGAACGGGTGGGCCTGTTTCCGCCGGTAGGTGGAGGATAACACGATGCCCCGACACCTGGCGGAAGCAATTACCGCCCGCATCGACCCCGGCGTTGCCCCCGATGGTGCGCCCCGGCCAACCTTGTCCCTGGCCCATGTGCATCGGATCGCCAGAGAAACCGGGACGCATGTCCGGCAGGTGGAACTGGCCGCACTGCACGCCGGGGTCACGCCTGAACGCTACCTGCGCAACCGGCAAACCTACGACATCCCCGACCAGATACGATTGCTCGAGGCCCGTGCTGCGGTGGTGGGGTTGGGGGGGCTGGGAGGAACCGTGATCGAAATTCTGGCCCGGGCGGGCGTGGGGGCACTGGTGCTCATCGACGGCGACCGCTTCGAAGCGCACAACCTGAACCGCCAGTTGCTCTGTACCGAAGCTTATATGGGCACCTCCAAGGCAACCATCGCCGCACAACGCGTGGCGGCGATCAACGACGCGGTTCAAGCGACGACCCACACCACCTTTCTGACAGAAGAGAACGCCCGCGATCTGATCGCTGAATGCCAGGTTGTGGTGGACTGCCTGGACACCATCGAAACCCGCTTCATTGTGGAACAGGCCGCACGTGAAGCCGGCATCCCCATGATTTCAGCAGCCGTAGCCGGCCTGACCGGCCACGTGACCACCATCTTTCCCGGGGACCGCGGCCTGGAGATGGTCCACGGCCCACGCCACCACCTGAAAAGCGCCAAAGGTGCCGAAGCAGTACTGGGCAACCTGCCCCAAACAGTCGTCATGGCCGCCGCCATGGAGTGTTCCGAGGCCCTGAAGGTGCTCACATGCCGAACCGGGCCATCGCTGCGCAACAAGTTATGGATCATGGATCTGACCGACAACACGTTCGAAGTACTCTCCCTGGTTTAAGGGCTCGCGAAAAAATCTTCAAATCTCCCGCGCCAGTTCCTCGCCCTCACTCACAGCGTACATCAAGTGACGGGGCTGCTTGGCATCGCCGATGAAATGGACCTCCAGGTTGCGCTTGCGCAGCAGGTTGGCGGCTTCCCGCAAAGGGGCGAAACGGTCCGCCAGCACGACGGTGTCGAACGGCGCCAGGGTAACCGGTTGACCGTCGGCCGTGAACGAAACCCCGTCGCCTTCGAACCGCACCACGACCACCTTTTTATAAAGGCGCACCCCCCCCTGGGTGAGCCGTTCGCGCAGGTAATAGCGATCATTGCTGGACATCTCTTCGCCAAAATGGGCTTTGGGATGCAGCACCACCACTTGTTTGCCCTGGGTGGCCAGATGGTCGGCCAGCACCAGACCGGCCTGATTACCGCCCCACACAATTACCTGCCGGCCTGCGACATCCTGCCCGGACAGTACTTCGGTCACCGTACACACCTGCATCCGGGCCTGATACAACCCCTTGAGCATGGGCATCTCGGCCAGGCTGCCGGTGGCCAGGATCACCAACTCCGGCTGCAATTCGTCCAGCAAGGAATCATCCAGGGGTGTGTTCATCCGGCACGCCACCCCGAGATGCGCCAACTCGGCCTCGAAGAAGGTCACTAGCTCGGCCAGATCGGCCCGCCCGGGCGGTTTGGCCGCCAAGGCCAGCGCACCGCCCGCTGCCTGCCCTTGCTCGCACACGGTCACGGCGTGGCCCCGCAGGGCGGCCATACGCGCCGCCGCCAGACCGGCCGGGCCGGCACCCACCACCAAAACCCGGCGGGAACGGGAAGCATTCCCGATTTCGCCCAGCTGATATTCGCGGCCCACATCCGGGTTGACCACGCATCCCCCCGGTTCCAATTGCAGCACCGTGTGGATACACCCCAGACAGCAGCCCACACACGGGCGAATCCGGGACTCCTCTCCTGCGGCAACCTTGTTGGGCCACTGGGGATCGGCCAGCAATGACCGGCCCAGGGCCACCACATCGGCCTTGCCCTCCTGGAGGATGCGATCCGCCAAAGCAGGAGATTTGATGCGCCCCACCGTCACCACCGGCAGTTGCACCCGGGCCTTGACCGCCGCAGCCAGATCCACGAAACACCCCTGGGGCACATACATGGAAGGAATGGTCAGCTGCTTGCTGCCATACACACCCGCCGACACATGCAGATAGGCGACCTCCTCCTGCTCCAGGATCACGGCCAGTCGCAAGGCGTCGTCAAGGGTCCAGCCGTTGTCGATATAGTCCTCGCCGTTGATGCGAATCCCCATCGTGTAATCGGGGCCGCACTTGCGACGGATATCGGTGATCAGCTCCATCAAGAAACGGATGCGATTCTCGAAAGAGCCGCCATAGTCATCGGTGCGCTGGTTGCTGTTGGGGGCGAAGAACTGGTTGATCAGGTAGCCATGGGCAGCATGAATTTCAATGAAGTCGAACCCGGCCGCCTGGCAGCGGCGGGCGGCGTCGCCGAAGGCGCCCACC
>JAGTVD010000430.1 GCA_018224505.1 Desulfatitalea sp.
TCGTAGAGCTGTTTCTTGCTCACCTTGAACCGGGTGGCCAGTGCCTTGGCAACATCGTTGAGCGAGCGATCGCCGGCGGCCAGGGCTTGGCGCAAGGCCACCTCCACCATGTCCGCATCGGCGGCCGGCGCCTCGGCGGCCCCCGCCACCAGCAGGGTGCACTCGCCTTTGACGCTGTCGCGCGACGCGAGGGCGGCGCCGATGGCCGACAGCGGGCCGCGCAGAAACTCCTCGTGAACCTTGGTCATCTCGCGGCCCAGCACGGCCTCGCGATCCCCCAGGATCTCCTGTAACTCACTCAAAAAAAGCACAATCCGCTGCGGTGATTGATAGAACACCAGGGTGTGGGGCAAGGCGGCCAAAGAGTGGATCTGCTGGATCCGTTTGCTCTTTTTGCGGACGGGGAAACCTACGAAGGTGAATTGATCCGTGGGCAGCCCGGCGGCCGAAAGGGCTGTCACGGCCGCCGATACGCCGGGCACCGGAATCACCGGAAAACCACCCTGGACAGCGGCCTGCACCAGGCGGTAGCCCGGATCGGAGACAGTGGGTGTCCCGGCATTGCTCACCAGGGCGATGGCGGCGCCCGCACGCAGCTTGTCCAGCAGCTGGGCGCTGCGTGGTATCTCGTTGTGCTCGTGGTAGGAGATCATGGGCCGCTCGATGCCGTGGGCGGTCAGCAGGCGCCGGGTGTGGCGGGTGTCCTCGGCGGCGATCAGGTCCGCCCGGGCAAGAACGGAAAGGGCCCGCAGGGTGATGTCCGCCAGGTTGCCGATGGGGGTTCCCACCACGTACAAACCCGGACTAAGAGGCGCTTCAGGCGTAGGCGAGATCAAAGGCATTGCGGATCAGCTCCACCTGGGGTCGGCCGTCGATCCGCTGCACGGTCACCACATCGAACCGTGCCCGGACCTGGGTGCTGCCCTGGCGTTTGAGATAGACCAGGGCGGTCATGGATATTTTGCGCTGCTTGGCCGGGGTCAGCGCCCATTTGGGGTCCCCGTGGCGCCGGGATCGGCGCGCCTTGACCTCCACGAACACCAGCACCCCCTTGTGCCTGGCGATGATGTCGATTTCCCCCAGGCGGGTACGAAAGTTACGCTCGAGGATAGTGTAGCCGTTGGCCTCCAGGAACGCCACGGCCAGTTGCTCGCCGGATTGGCCATAACGGTGGCGGTCATCGGTCATGGGCAACGACCCTGCCCACAGGTGGTGCATGGATGTGGGAGTGGCGGCGGGCAAACCCCGCGGAAGCTGCGCCGGTGGATGGGGCACGGGCCATGGCGGTCGATGGCCGCTTTGTGAGCGGCGGTGGGATAGCCCTTGTGGCGATCGAATCCGAATTGGGGATAGGTGCGGTGGTATCCGGACATCAGCCGGTCACGGCTCACCTTGGCCACGATGGAGGCCGCGGCCACGGAGATGCTGCGGGCATCCCCCTTGACCAGCGCCTGCTGGGGAAGGTCGGAATCTATTCCGCAATTACCGTCGATCAGCAGATAATGGGGGATGGGATCCAGCGCGGCCACGGCCATGGCCATGGCCTTGCGGGCGGCCTGCAGAATATTGATGCGGTCGATCTCCGGGGCCTCCACCACGCCGACCGCCACGGCCCGGGCTTCGGCGTGTATCTGGTCGAAGAGCCGCTCTCGCCGGCGGGCGGTGAGTTGTTTGGAGTCGTTGACCCCCTGTACCGCAAAGCCCGCCGGCAGCACCACCGCCGCGGCCACCACGGGGCCGGCCAACGGTCCCCGACCGGCCTCGTCCACGCCTGCGATGTGGACGTACCCCTGGGCATTCAACGCTTTCTCGAAAGCCCACAGATCAACTTTGGGCATGGTCCGCGGCAAGGTGGCCTATTTCATCCGCTTCTCGCGGATACGGGCCGCTTTACCACGCAGTTTGCGCAGGTAGTAGATCTTGGCGCGCCGCACTCGGCCCCGGGTTACCAGTTCCACCCGGTCAATGATGGGCGAATGGTAGGGGAAAATGCGCTCCACCCCGACACCGTAGGAAACTTTGCGCACGGTGAAGGTGGCGCTGATGCCGCCCTTGCGCTTGGAGATCACCACGCCCTGGAACACCTGGATGCGCTCCTTGTCCCCTTCCTTGATCTTCACGTGCACGCGCACCGTGTCGCCCGGCAAAAAGTCGAGCACATCCATGCGCATCTGTTCCCGTTCCAACTGCTTGATGACTTCCATCGTCGCTTTTCTCCTATATGAAAGATAGCCTAAATGTTAAGTTTTAAGTGTCCAGTGAAGGCGTTGGGTCCTTTAAACGCGTACCGTTTCCCCACCGGGCTGCAAGTTCCCCAAAATTCGGTCCAGAATGATCGATACCGCGCTGCGTACCGACAAATGATTATAATCGCCGGTGCCGGTTATCGGCGCCAGACGATGGTCGGTCTGTGCGAGCACCTCCGCCGCCAGGCCCCACGCAGTGCCGAAAAGCAGCAACAGCGGCCGTTCACCCTGCGCCAGGGCCCGCAGGTCCCCGCAGGTAAGATCACTGGCGGCCATCTGGGCGCTGGTGGCCACGGTCAGTGGCGGCACACCGTGGTCTTGGACCATGTCAGCAAAGGCCGCCGCCAATGACGGCATCGTCCGAATCACGGCCAGGGCCGTTTTCCGGTCCGGATTGTACTGTGCCCCGACGCCGTGCACCCAATGGTCGAGAATCTCGGTGACCAGCGCCTGTTGGTCCGCCAGGGGCGTGACCACGTAAAACGGTGCGACCCCGTAAGTTCTGGCCGCCCGGGCAATGTCGTGCAGATCCAGTGCGGTCACGGCGGCGGTGATGGCACTGCCGTTTTTATCCACCACCGGGTGGTGAATCAGGGCCACCGCCACCTTGGGCGCGTATGATGCGTTCGATCTCACGATACCATGCGCCCAGCAGCGCCATCTCCTCATCACTCAATGGGCCCTGGTACAACAGGTCGGGCCGTTTGACCAGGGTACGCCACAGGGCATCGGACTGCCGCCAACGGGCGATCCGGTCATGATGACCGGAAAGCAGCACCTCGGGTACCGCCTGGCCTTCGAACAGCGGCGGCCGCGTGTAGTGGGCATGATCGAGCCGCTGGTGCCGGAACGAATCCTGCTCGGCCGAATCCTCGTTACCCAAAACGCCGGGCAACAACCGGGTAACGGCATCCATGACCGCCATGGCGGCCACCTCACCGCCCGTCAACACAAAATCGCCGATGGAAAGCTCCATTTCAATGAACTGGTCGCTGATCCGCTCGTCGATCCCCTCGTACCGCCCGCATACCAGTATCAGCCCCGGCCGTCGCGCTAATTGCTCGGCCATTGCCTGGTCAAAGGCCGGCCCCTGGGGACTGAGCAGCACGGTGATGGCCTCGGGCGCTTTCCGGCGGGCCACCCGCAGCGCCTTTGCCAGCGGCTCGGGTTTCATGACCATGCCGCAGCCGCCGCCGTACGGGCGATCATCCGTGACCCGATGCCGGCCCTCCGCGTAATCGCGCACGGCAATCGCTTCCGCCGCGATGGCGCCGCCGGCAATGGCGCGGCGAAGAATTCCATTATCCCAGAACGCCTGGATCAATTCCGGGAAAAGGGTCAGGACCACGTATTGCATGGCCGGCGCCTATATCAACCCTTCGGGCAAATCAACCTGCATCCGACGCTGGGGCACGTCGATCTCCAAGACCACCGAGGCAATAGCCGGCACCAAAACCTCTTCCACCGGGTGACCCGCCGGCGTCTTTACCACATACACATCGTTGGCACCCGTCGGGATGATCTGCACCACCTGTCCCAGGTACTCTCCCGCCACCGTGTGCACCGCCATGCCGATGAGGTCGCTCCAATAATAGGTTTCCGGCGCCAGCGGCGGCAGCGCCAGTTTCGCCATGCACACCTGCCGGCCCGCCAGGGCCTGGGCCGCTTCACGGGTATCGAGGCCGGTCAGGGCCAGACGAACCACCTGTTTGTGCGCCGCCGCCCAGACAATCCGATAGGCCACCGATTGCCCGGCCGGATCGATCAGACAGATGTCACCACCGGGCGCGAATATCTCGGGCGACTCGGCATACGAGTAGACCCGGATGGCGCCGCGAATGCCGTGGGCACCGACAACCTTGCCGATCAGAATGAGATCGTCGGGGATCTCGGGGCTATTCGAGAATTTCAAGGACCGTTCGTTTTTTCAGTTTGGCCGATGACGCGCTTAAAAGCGTCCGAATGGCACGCGCGGTCCGGCCTTGTTTGCCGATGATCTTGCCCAGGTCGTCCTTGGCCACCTTCAGCTCCAACACCGATGTTTGGTTGCCTTGAATCTCGGTCACCGAAACCTGTTCCGGATGGTCCACCAAAGCCTGCGCGATCTGCAAAATCAGGTCTTTCATAGCACCCCTCCCCGGATCGGCGATTGCTCACATGTCGATGCGTTGCCTATTGCGCCGGCTGGGCAAAGAGGCCTTGTTTCTTCAGCAGGCTCTTTACGGTGTCCGTAGGCATGGCACCCTGTTGCAACCAGTATTGCACCCGATCAGTTTTCAGAGTCACTTCAGCTGGATCCAGCAGCGGATTGTAAGAGCCCACGCTCTCAAGAAACCGTCCATCGCGCGGACTTTCGCTGTCTGCCACCACAATGCGATAATAGGGTCGTTTTTTGGCGCCGTGTCGGGCCAATCTGATCTTCACTGTCATTACCGGAAAGTCTCCTTTTGGCTCAAAAAGGCAGCATGCCACGCCCCAGCCCGCGCATGCCCCCTTTATTGATTTTCTTCATCATTTTCATAATCTGGGTATAGTTTTTCAGCAATCGGTTCACATCCTGCACGGTGGTGCCGCTGCCCTTGGCGATCCGTCGGCGCCGACTGCCGTTGATAATCGAGTATTGGTAACGCTCCCCGGGGGTCATGGAGTTGATGATCGCCTCGACGCGCACCAGCTCCGATTCATCCACATCGAGGTTCTTCATCTGCTTGAGCTTGCCCATGCCGGGAATCATGCCGATCAGATCGGTCAGCGATCCCATTTTTCGCACCTGAACCAACTGATCCCGAAAATCCTCCAGGGTGAACTGGTTCCTGCGCAGCTTCTTTTCCAGGGCGGCGGCCTGCTCGGTGTCCACCACGGCCTGGGCCTTCTCGATCATGGTGAGCATATCGCCCATGCCGAGAATACGCGATGCCATCCGCTCGGGGTGAAACGCCTCCAGATCCCCCAATTTTTCACCCACACCGACAAACTTGATCGGCTTGCCGGTGATCGATCGGATGGAGAGCGCGGCGCCGCCACGGGCATCGCCATCCATCTTGCTGAGCACCACGCCGCCGATGTTCAAGGCGTCGTCAAAGGCTTTGGCCATGTTGACCGCGTCCTGGCCGGTCATGGCATCGGCCACCAGCAGAATGTCCGCGGGCTGCAACGCCGCCTGAATCGCCTTGAGCTCGGCCATCAGGTCATCGTCGATGTGCAGCCGGCCGGCGGTGTCCAGCAGCACAGTATCGCACCCGGCCTTGTGGGCCGCCACCCGGCCCTGCTGGCAGATGTCCACCGGATCCATGTCGGTGCGGGATTCGAACACCGGCACCTCGATCTGGGCACCCACCTTTTTAAGCTGATCGATGGCCGCCGGGCGATAAACGTCGGCCGGGACCAAATAGGGCTTGCGGCCCTCCTTGCGCAGTTTGAGGGCCAGCTTGCCGGCGGTGGTGGTCTTGCCCGAACCCTGGAGCCCCACCAGCATGATGGACACCGGATGGCTGCCGGCCAGGTTCAGCGCTTCGTGTTCGCCGCCCATCAGGCCAGTCAGCGTTTCGTTGACGATCTTGACGACCTGCTGACCGGGGGTCAGGCTGCGCGTGACTTCCTGGCCCAGGGCGCGTTCCTTGATGTCCGCGATGAACTGTTTGACCACCTTGAAATGGACGTCCGCCTCGAGCAGGGCCATGCGCACCTCTCGCAACCCGTCGGAAATATTCTTTTCCGTCAGGGTGCCGTGCCCCTTGAGGCGCTTGAAGGCGCCATCCAGTTTTTCACTCAGGCTTTCGAACATCGGTCGCCACGCTGATGATTGACCCAATAAAACCTTGAAAATAAACTGACATAGATGATAAGTCAAGCAAAACAAAACGGCAACAACAACGGTTGCCGTCCGGATTGCATACCTTCACCCAGCCGCGGTGCTATAGCATCAACTTAATTCGGGAGCAAGAAAGAATCGGGGGATATTGAGGGTGATTGCAGGTACCCCAAAGAGATGGCGCGACGTGCCGTTGTGATCGTTAAGCCGGTGCTGCCGGCAGCACCTCCTGCTGTGCAAAGTAAACCGGCCATTGGATGAATGGCGTGGGCTGTCCGGCGATCGGATCGATATGGTTGAAGATATAAAAAACA